>NZ_CAWMFQ010000320.1:0-21745 GCF_963866995.1 Aeromonas sp. ZOR0002
AGCACAGCAGCACAGCAGCACAGCAGCACAGCAGCACAGCAGTAGTAAATTTGTTCAGGCCCAGACCGTCAAATGGGGCCCGTAAAAAAGGCGACCCGAGGGTCGCCTTTCAGCATGCTGCTGTACGGGGCTAATCGCTCTGCGTTTGCATCGAAGTCCGATTGATCAAGCCAGCTTGGTCTCCAGCTCGGCAATCTTGGCGGACCAGTAGGCCGGGCCGGTCTCATGGATGTTGTTGCCCTGGGAGTCGACCGCCACGGTGACCGGCATGTCTTCCACCTCGAACTCGTAGATGGCCTCCATCCCCAGATCGGCAAAGGCCACCACGCGCGCCTTCTTGATGGCTTTCGCCACCAGATAGGCGGCGCCGCCCACCGCCATCAAGTAGACAGCCTGGTGCTGCTTGATGCTCTCGACCGTCTTGGGGCCGCGCTCGGACTTGCCGATCATGCCGATGAGGCCGGTTTCTCCCAGCATCATGTCGGTGAATTTGTCCATCCGGGTGGACGTGGTGGGGCCAGCCGGGCCGACCACCTCGTCACGCACCGCATCGACCGGGCCCACGTAATAGATGAAGCGGTTGGTGAAATCGACCCCTTCGGGCAGTCCTTCACCCTTTTTCAGCATGTCGGCGATGCGCTTGTGGGCGGCGTCGCGGCCGGTCAGGATCTTGCCGGAGAGCAGCACGGTATCGCCGCTCTTCCAGCTGGCAAGCTCTGCCTTGGTGATACCATCCACGTTGACCCGGCGCACATTGCCACCGGACTCACGGGTGATCTCCGGCCAATCTTCCAGACTGGGGGGTGTCAGCTCCGCCGGGCCGGAGCCATCGAGTTCGAAATGCACGTGACGGGTGGCGGCGCAGTTGGGGATCATCACCACGGGCTTGGAGGCGGCGTGGGTCGGTGCGGATTTCACCTTCACATCCAGCACCGTGGTCAGGCCGCCCAGCCCCTGGGCACCGATCCCGAGCTTGTTGACCTTGTCATAGAGCTCGACCCTCAGCTTCTCTTCGGTGGTCTCGGGACCACGGGCAATCAGCTCCTGGATGTCGATGTGCTCCATCAGGGCTTCCTTGGCGAGCACCGCCGCCTTCTCGGCGGTGCCGCCGATGCCGATGCCGAGCATGCCGGGCGGGCACCAGCCAGCCCCCATGGTCGGCACCGTCTTGAGCACCCACTCCACGATGTCGTCGGAGGGGTTGAGCATCACCATCTTCGATTTGTTTTCGGAGCCGCCGCCCTTGGCCGCGATGCTCACTTCCACCTTGTCGCCGGGGATCATGTCGATGTGCACGACAGCGGGGGCATTGTCTTTGGTGTTCTTGCGGCTGCCGGCCGGATCCGCCAGCACGGAGGCGCGCAGCGGGTTGTCCGGATTGGTGTAGGCGCGGCGGGTGCCCTCATCCACCATCTCCTGGACCGTCATGTCGCTGTCCCACTGCACCTGCATGCCGATCTTGACGAAGCAGGTGACGATACCGGTGTCCTGACAGAGCGGGCGATGACCTTCGGCAGACATGCGGGAGTTGATCAGGATCTGGGCCAGGGCATCCTTGGCGGCCGGGTTGATCTCGCGGTCATAGGCGGCCTTGGCGGCCTGCACGAAATCGAGGGGGTGGTAGAAGGAGATGTACTGCAGGGCGTCAGCAATGGAATCGATAAAGTCCTGTTTTCTAATGATGCTCATATCATCCTCACTGGTCCTTGTTATCGCTTGCGCGAGCAAGGGCTTCCATATGAGCCGGGCCTTCGGCAGGTGGCAAATGCACCTGGAGCCGGCAGACTGCGGCGTGTTTTTATAACGGTGTTTTTCTTAAAAATGCCGGCGGCCATGATACGCTTGACCACCCGAACCGGCTAGGGAGCCGGGCGCAAACTGTTGCCTATGTAACAAAAAATGAAACCAAGACTGCATATCCACCATTTCGACCCGCAGGCCTCGCTCCACACCTGGTTCGCCTGCCTGCAACACCAACCCTGGGCCATCCTGCTGGAATCCGCCGGCCCCCTGGGGGCTGACAACGGTTTTGACATCATCAGCGCCGATCCGCTTGCCACCCTGGAAACCCGGGGTACCAGCACCTGCCTCACCCAGGATAACCACCAGCACCATCATGACGGCGATCCCCTCGCCCTGCTCGCCAAGACCCAGCGAGCCCTGCTCGGGGAGCGCGTTGAGGATGACTCGGGATTGCCGTTCATCGGGGGAGCCCTGGGACTCTTTGGCTACGATCTGGGTCGGCGATTCGAGCGTCTGCCCGCAGTGGCACAACAGGACATTCAGGTGCCCGACATGGCGGTCGGGATCTACGACTGGGCGCTGCTGCGAAATGTCGCGACGGGACACTGGCAACTGGCCCACTGGGGTGATGAAGCCGGCCTCGCCCGCAGGCTCGACTGGCTGATGGCGCAGCGCGAACGAACCACCCTCCCCCTTCACCTGACCGGCCCCTGGCAGAGCAACATGACGCGGGCCGAATACGGCGACAAGTTTGCCCGTATCCAGGCCTATCTGGCGGCGGGGGATTGTTACCAGATCAACCTGACCCAGCGCTTCAGCGCCCCTTATCAGGGGGATGAATGGTCCGCCTATCTCGCCCTGAGCGACGCCAACAAGGCGCCGTTCTCCGCCTTTGTCCGCCTGCCGCACAGCGCCATTCTGAGCCTCTCCCCGGAGCGTTTCCTGCTGCTCGACAAGCGCCATATCGAGACCAAGCCCATCAAGGGCACCCGGCCTCGCCACCCGGATCCCGCCCAGGATGCCAGGGTGGCCGAGTCGCTCGCCAGCGCCGACAAGGACAGATCGGAGAACCTGATGATCGTCGATCTGCTGCGCAACGACATCGGCCGGGTGAGCCGGCCGGGGTCGGTCACTGTGCCGCATCTCTTTGCCGTGGAATCCTTCCCGGCGGTGCATCATCTGGTTTCCACCATTCACGGAGAACTGGATGCGCGCTGGCAAGAAGTGGATCTGCTGCGGGCCTGCTTCCCCGGCGGCTCCATCACAGGGGCTCCCAAGATCCGGGCGATGGAGATCATCGAGGAGCTGGAGCCGGTGCGGCGCAATGCCTACTGCGGCAGCATCGGTTATCTGAGTCAGCACGGAAGGATGGATACCAGCATCTGCATCCGTACCCTGATCGCCGAAGCCGGTCAGCTGCACTGCTGGGCGGGAGGCGGCATCATCGCCGACTCCGATCCCGACGCCGAATATCAGGAAACCTACGACAAGGTGGCCCGCATCCTGCCACTGCTCGATGCCCTTTGATCCCATCCGGCCCTGCGGGGCCGACACAAGGAGACCCATGGAGATGACGAGTGCCGAGCTGCTGACCCGCTTTTTGCTGCAGCGCCCCGCCCCCGCCCATCGCCTGGCACTGGCCGGGCTCAAACCTGCCGCCGTGTTGATCCCCCTGGTGGAGCGCCCCGAGGGCCTGCACCTGCTGCTGACGCGCCGCAGCGCCGCCCTGCGCCACCACCCGGGGCAGATCAGCTTTCCCGGCGGGCGTCAGGACCCGGAAGACCGGGACCTCATTCACACCGCGCTCAGGGAAACCGAGGAGGAGCTTGGCATTCCCCCCTCCCAGATCCGGATCATCGGCAGCCTCACCCCTCTCAATACCGTCTCGCGCTACGATGTGCTGCCGGTCCTCGCCATGCTCGACCCAGGCTACGGGCTGACCCTGAGCCAGGACGAGGTGGCCCAGGCCTTCGAAGTCCCCCTCGCTCACGTGCTGGATCCGGGGCAGCACATAGCCCTGAGCCTGCCAAGGGCGGACGGACGTCACACCATCTATTGGATCCCTTGGGAGCAATCTTTCATCTGGGGAGCCACTGCCAGCATGATCCGCCAGCTTGCCCAGCACATCTCGACATAACATTCCGATAACATAATGAGGTGGGAAATTATCCAGTTAACATTCAAATAACACTGCATTTGATAAATAAAATTTGATTTTTTATTCTTTTGATCACATTTCTACAAGAAAGTACGGGTTTCAGCCGCACAAAGGTGAATTTGATCAACATTTTTGATTAAAAAGAAAGTATTCTTGCGCCGACTAATTAAAACCACACATTCGGGGTGAGACACATGTCCAATACTGTCACTGGCGCACAGGATGTTGCAGCCGCACAGGAGCAAGGAATCAGCTCGGTCCAATCTCGCGGTTGGAGTAAACAAGACACCACCTGGGTGATCAGCCTGTTCGGTACCGCCGTTGGTGCAGGCATCCTGTTCCTGCCCATCAACGCCGGCATGGGTGGCTTCTGGCCGCTGGTGGTGATGGCGCTGCTGGTCGGCCCCATGACTTACCTGGCCCACCGTGGTCTGGCGCGCTTCGTGCTCTCCTCCAAGCAACCCAATGCCGACATCACCCAGGTGGTGGAAGAGCACTTCGGCGTGGGTGCCGGTAAATTGATCACCCTGCTCTACTTCTTCGCCATCTACCCCATCGTGCTGATCTACGGTGTGGGCATCACCAACACGGTGGAAAGCTTCCTGGTCAACCAGTTGCAGATGACGCCGCCCCCGCGCTGGATCCTCTCCATCGTGCTCATCATGGCCATGATGTCCGTGATGCTGGCTGGCGAGAAGCTGATGCTGAAAGTGACCGAGTTCCTGGTCTATCCGCTCATCGCCATTCTGGCGGGCATCTCCCTGTACCTGATCCCGGACTGGACCGGTGCGGCCCTGAATGAAATGCCGAGCACCAAGGACTTCGCCACCACCCTGTGGCTGACCATCCCGGTGCTGGTCTTCTCCTTCAACCACAGCCCGGCCATCTCCAGCTTCGCCCTGGCTCAGCGCCGTGATCACGGTGAGCATGCCGTCGCCAAGTCCGACGCCATCCTCAAGCGCACCGCCATCATTCTGCTGGGCTTCGTGATGTTCTTCGTCTTCTCCTGCGTGATGAGCCTGACGCCGGCCCAGCTGGCAGAAGCCAAGTCCCAGAACATCGCCGTGCTCTCCTACCTGGCCAACCAGCATGCGAGCCCCATCATCTCCTACTTCGGTCCGCTGGTTGCCTTCGTGGCCATCGTCTCCTCCTTCTTCGGCCACTATCTGGGTGCCCGTGAAGGTCTGAAAGGGATGATCGTCCAGAACATGCGCAGCTCCGGCAAGGCACCGAACCACAAGAAGGTGGAGCTGTTCATCATCGCCTTCTTCATCCTGACCCTGTGGGGCGTGGCCGTGATCAACCCCTCCATCCTCGGGATGATCGAATCCCTGGGTGGCCCCATCATCGCCACCATCCTGTTCCTCATGCCCATGTACGCCATCAAGCGCGTTCCGGCCATGGCGAAATACCAGGGCCAGATCAGCAACGTCTTCGTGGCGACCATGGGCCTTATCGCCATCTCCGCCATCCTCTATCAACTGGTCGGCTAAGCCTTCCTGCGATACCGTCGGGCCAGCATCTGGCCCGGCGCCTCCCACAGCCCGGCAGATCTCCTCTGCCGGGCTGTGTTCGTTATGATCATCAGGTACTGGGCTCAGATGATCAGAGCCCCCTGCCCTCAAATCAGAGACAGCCCTTTCACCCACTCTCTTTCCCCTTGGTGACAGCTTGCCGCTCATATTCCTTCGCCCATGACACACGACCAAGGCGTGCTGCGTTATCCCGTCATCTACCGCACGCCATCGGCCTTGCTAGGCAGAGCATCAGAGGAGCCCCCTGTCCTTACCAAGGACGCCCGCTCTTCGGGGTTTAGCCCAGAGAGCCGACATCCCCACCCAATGGAGCCTTTCTTCAAGGCATTCAAGGAAAATTCCGGCCACAGGGCGCAGGCAAACCGCCGAGAGGGCCTTGACCGGGATTCTCGTGCAGCGACCGAAGAACAGATGACCCCTTCGGTCACCAGAGGGGATGCCACAAGCCGCCATGCTGACAGCACAAGCAGCCCGATATGCCCGGCCGAATGCAGCGCCGGGCACGTTGGTACAGGGAATGGCGTGTTGGCGGTGGCGAGAACACGAAGGCGGCCAACGGGCCCCTCCCGGGAAATCACACAGGGGGATCCGAGCACTGTCAATGCCATGACACGGCGAGAAGGTGCAGGGCGCCTGACGCCCGCGCAAATAAAAAGCGCCCTCCGAAGAGGGCGCCTGTGCAGAGCGGAACGTCTGAGGGGATCAGGCTTCGCGGCTGGGCACCGGGGCGGCATCCAGCAGGCTCTCATCCTCGGCCATGCAGGCGGCCGCAGTGAACAGCACGTCGGTGGAGCTGTTGAGGGCCGTCTCGGCGGAATCCTGCAACACCCCGATGATGAAGCCAACGGCCACCACCTGCATGGCGATGTCGTTGCTGATACCGAACAGGCTGCACGCCAGCGGGATCAGCAGCAGGGAGCCGCCCGCCACACCGGAAGCGCCACAGGCACTGATGGTGGCGACCACGGAGAGCAGAATGGCGGTCGCCATGTCCACTTCCATCCCCAGGGTATGCACCGCCGCCATGGTGAGCACGGTAATGGTGATGGCGGCGCCGGCCATGTTGATGGTGGCCCCCAGCGGGATGGAGACCGCATAGGTGTCTTCCGGCAGGCGCAGCCTCTCGGCCAGAGCCATGTTGACCGGAATGTTGGCGGCGGAACTGCGGGTGAAGAAGGCGGTCACACCGCTCTCTTTCAGGCAGGTCAGCACCAGGGGATAGGGGTTGCGCTTGATCTTCCAGAAGACGATGAGCGGATTGACCACGAAGGCGATGAACAGCATGCAACCGATCAGTACCGCCAGCAGCTGGGCATAGCCAAACAGCGCATCGAAGCCGGTCTCGGCCAGGGTGGAGGCAACCAGACCCAGGATGCCGAGCGGAGCGCAACGGATCACGGCCTTGACGATGGCGGAAACCCCGTGAGACACATCGGAAATCAGTGATTTGGTGCTCTCATTGGCGTGACGCATGGCGATACCAAGGGCGATGGCCCAGGCCAGGATGCCGATATAGTTGGCTTCCAGCAGTGCTTTCACCGGGTTGGTCACCACGTTGAACAGCAGGGTCTGCAGCACTTCCGTGATGCCCCCCGGCGGCGTGATCTCGGTAGCGCCTGCCACCAGATGCAGGTTGGAGGGGAAGAGGAAGCTCGCCACCACTGCCACGGCAGCCGCCAGGAAGGTACCCAGCACATAGAGCAGCAGGATCGGTTTCATGTTGGTCTTCTGGCCGTGCTTGTGGCCGATGATCGCCGACATCACCAGCACGAAGACCAGCAGCGGCGCCACGGCCTTCAGGGCGCCGACGAACAGACTGCCGAGCAGACCCGCCGCCTTGGCCCACTCGGGCATGAACATCGCAAGAAGGATACCGAATACCAGACCGACCAGGATCTGGCTAACCAGACTGGTGCTGTTGACCAGTCGAATGAGGGGGTGTTGTTGTGTCATCAAGTAGTCCCTGTGCACTCATGGTGCGTGAATCATTAGTCCTGTTGGCAACCAGCCCCGCGCATTGGCACCGGTCCGTTGACGGTGACGCCGTGGGCAGCTCTTCTGGTGGATCTGTCCCGTTCGCGTGGGGTTGCGGACAGGAATATCCCATCTGCCATGGTTTTTTTCCACATAATCACTGAAAAATATCAGGGTTACCTCACAAAAAATCTACAACAATGTGATAACACAATATCAACCACGGTCAAAATGTCACCAAACCAGTCCGATCATCGGCCACCACTGGGCCAGAAGTGATATGATGACGCCCTTTTTCTGGGAGCCTTGCCATGATCACCTCTTTATTGACCCGACACTTCGGCTTTGATCGCTTGCGGCCCGGGCAGGAAGCGGTGATCAGTCGTCTGCTGGCCGGCAAGAGCGCCGCAGCCATCTTCCCGACTGGCGCGGGGAAATCCCTCTGTTATCAATTGCCCGCCATCGCACTGCCCCACCTGACCCTGGTCATCTCTCCCCTGCTGGCCCTGATGCACGATCAGCTCGCCTTTTTGCGCAGCAAGGGGATCGCCGCCGCCACTCTGGACTCCAGCCAGACAGCGGAAGAGAGCCGGCGTGTGATGCAGCAGGCCAGCGATGGCCAGCTCAAAATCCTGATGATCTCGGTGGAGCGCCTCAAAAATGAGCGCTTTCGCCGCTTCATCGCCCACATCCCCCTGTCACTGCTGGTGGTGGACGAGGCCCACTGCATCTCGGAGTGGGGCCACAACTTTCGTCCTGACTACCTCAAGCTGCCGGATCATCGCCGTGAACTGGCCATTCCCCAGGTGCTGTTGCTGACCGCCACCGCCACCCCGGCCGTCATGGCGGACATGCAAGCAAAATTTGCCATCGACCGGGACGATCTGGTGGTCACCGGTTTCTACAGACCCAATCTGGATCTGGCCGTCCTCCCGCTGGCAGGCACTGCCCGCGATACCTGGCTGCGCGAGGAGCTGCACCGGGATCCGGCCGCCCCCACCATCGTCTACGTGACTCTGCAACACAGCGCAGAACAGTGCGCCGCGCAGTTACAGGCCAGCGGCATCCGGGCATGCGCCTACCATGCGGGGCTCGATCCCGCCCTGCGCAGCCAGATCCAGCGCGACTTCATGGCAGGCAGACTCGACTGCATCGTGGCCACCATCGCCTTTGGCATGGGCATCGACAAGGCCGACATTCGCCGGGTCATTCACTACGACCTGCCCAAATCCATCGAGAACTACAGCCAGGAGATAGGCCGCGCCGGACGTGACGGGCTTCCCTCCCGCTGCACCGTGCTGGCGAGCCGCGCCCAGTTGCCGGTACTGGAAAACTTCGTCTATGGGGATACGCCGGACAGGGACGCCATCGCGTACTTGCTCGATATCGTGCGCCAGAGCGGCGCCGAGTGGGAATTCAGCCTGCTGCGCCTCTCCAACGAGACCAACATTCGCCAACTGCCCCTCAAGACCCTGCTGGTCTATCTGGAGATGGCAGGGGTCATTGCACCGGCCTACAGCTACTTTGCCGAGTACCGTTTCAGGTTCGTACTGGAAAAACAGGCGATCCTCGCTCGTTTCAATTCCGAACGCCGCCAGTTCCTGGAGCAGGTCTTTGCCTGCGCCCCCCAGGCGCGCACCTGGTGCACCATGGACTTCGAAGCGCTGTGGCAGGGATACCAGGGGGAACGCCAGCGCGCCGCGACGGCGCTGGACTACCTGCAGCAGCAGGGTTGGATCGAGCTTGAAAGCAAGCAGATGACCGAGGTCTATCGGGTGCTGAGCCAGCAAATCGATACCGCGACCCTGGCCGAAGAGCTGCATGGGTTGTTTGAAAAGAAAGAGCAGAGCGAGCTGGCCCGCCTTCAGGCGCTGCTGGCCTTTTTCACCTCGACCACCTGCCTCAGCCATGAGCTTGCCCGCTATTTTGCCGACGACGCGGCCCCCGAGCGGTGCGGGCACTGTTCCGTCTGCCGGGGAGAGATCGCCGTGTTGCCGCCGCTTGCATCACCGGGCTTGCCCAACGAGCATGGTTTGCGCGCCTGGTGCGACCCGCTGATCGCCCTGTGCCATCAGCGCCATCCCAGGATCCTGACCCGCTTCCTGTGTGGCATCGCCACCCCGCTGACGACCCGTCTCAAGGCCAGGGATCTGGCCGGTTTTGGCCAGTTGGCTGACCATCCCTTCGCCGAGGTGCTGGCGGCGGTGTCAGCCCTCTATCCCGCCGGATCCTGAGCTTGCAGGTTTGGCGCCGGTCAGACGCTGAAAAAATAAGACCCTCGCGGATGCGAGGGTCAAGCCAACGGAAACGTGCTTAAACAGAGCTTAGTATCTGCACAATCACCCACTCTCTTGCTAAAGCGATGACTGCTCGACACAGGGCCAATCTAGAGCAGCCAGAATGTAGCGTCAATGTAAAAATTAGAGCAAAAACACCAAACAAACAACATTACGTTGACGTAAGCGACACGTCTTTTCACCCTCTATTCCCTGCCGCCCTTGCCCTTGCAGGCACCGCCCCCTGACAAAACAGAGCGTCACCATTTTCTCCCTCTGGCACACAAAGATTTATTTTTTATGTCTTTGACATTTGCATCACTGTCGTGGCAAAAATAATTTAACAGTCAGTAACATAGGTATGTCACTTACTGCTTCTTCCCGCACGAGGATCGGGAAGCTCCCGCACAAACTTAAACCAATGATGGCGATGGATTACTGGGGGCTGTTGACTAGGCTTAAGAGGTAAACAGAACAAAAGTAGTGATCCACTCTTTTTCAGGGCAAGCGACTATAACGAGGGCTAAGTTATGGGCATCTTCGAGCACTATCAACAGCGGTATGAGAAGGCCAGAGAGGAGGAGTACAGCATCCAGGAGTTTCTGGATATGTGCAAACAGGACAAATCCTGCTACGCCTCTGCCGCCGAACGTCTGCTGACCGCCATCGGCGAGCCGGAAATGATCGACACCTCGACCAATCCACGTCTCAGCCGTCTCTTTTCCAACCGCGTCGTCGCGCGTTATCCCGCTTTCAAAGACTTCTATGGCATGGAAGAGGCCATCGAACAGATTGTCTCCTATCTCAAACATTCCGCTCAGGGCCTGGAAGAGAAGAAACAGATCCTCTATCTGCTCGGACCGGTTGGCGGCGGTAAATCCTCGCTGGCAGAGAAACTCAAATCCCTGATGCAAAAAGTGCCCATCTATCGCATCAAGGGCTCACCGGTGAACGATCACCCCTTCTGCCTGTTTGACATCGACGAAGATGGCGAAATCCTCGAGAAGGAGTACGGCATCCCTCGCCGTTATCTGCGCCCCATCATGTCTCCCTGGGTCGCCAAGCGCCTTCACGAGTTTGGCGGCGACATCACCAAATTCAAGGTGGAGAAGGTAAACCCCTCCATCCTCGATCAGATCGCCATCGCCAAGACCGAACCGGGGGACGACAACAACCAGGACATCTCCTCCCTGGTCGGCAAGGTCGATATCCGCATGCTGGAACACTTCGCCCAGGATGATGCCGATGCCTACTCTTACTCCGGTGCGCTGTGCAAGGCAAACCAGGGGATGATGGAGTTCGTCGAGATGTTCAAGGCGCCCATCAAGGTGCTGCACCCGCTGCTGACGGCGACACAAGAGGGAAACTACAACGGTACCGAGGGGCTCTCCGCCCTCCCCTTCGACGGCATCCTGCTGGCCCACTCCAACGAATCCGAGTGGCAGCAGTTCCGCAACAACAAGAACAACGAAGCCTTCCTCGACCGTGTTTACATCGTCAAGGTGCCCTACTGCCTGCGCGTCTCGGAAGAGGTGAAGATCTATGAAAAACTGCTGTTCAACAGCGAGCTGACCGAGGCCAAATGCGCACCGGGTACTCTGGAGCTGCTGGGCCAGTTCTCGGTGCTGTCGCGGCTCAAGGAGCCGGAAAACTCCAGCCTCTATTCCAAGATGCGAGTCTATGACGGCGAGAGTCTCAAAGACACGGACCCCAAGGCGAAAAGCTATCAGGAGTACCGCGACTATGCGGGGGTTGACGAGGGCATGAACGGCCTTTCCACCCGTTTCGCGTTCAAGATCCTCTCCCGTGTCTTCAACTTCGACCACGCGGAAGTGGCAGCCAACCCGGTGCACCTCTTCTATGTGCTGGAGCAGCAGATAGAGCGCGAGCAGTTCCCGCAAGAGCTGCACGATCGCTATCTGGAGTTCATCAAGGGTTACCTGACTCCGCGCTACGTCGAGTTCATCGGCAAGGAGATCCAGACCGCCTACCTCGAGTCGTATTCAGAGTACGGTCAGAACATCTTCGATCGCTACGTCACCTACGCCGACTTCTGGATCCAGGATCAGGAGTATCGTGACCCAGAAACCGGCCAGCTGTTTGACAGAGCGTCTCTCAACAGCGAGCTGGAGAAAATTGAAAAACCTGCCGGGATCAGCAACCCGAAAGATTTCCGCAACGAAATCGTCAACTTCGTGCTGCGTGCCCGGGCCAACAATGCAGGCCGTAACCCCAACTGGACCAGTTACGAGAAGCTGCGCACCGTGATCGAGAAGAAGATGTTCTCCAACACGGAAGAGCTGCTGCCGGTTATCTCCTTCAACAGCAAAACCTCGGCTGAGGAGCAGAAGAAGCACGATAACTTTGTCGAACGGATGATGGAGAAAGGCTACACCCGCAAACAGGTGCGGCTGCTCTCCGAGTGGTATCTCAGGGTACGCAAGTCATCCTGACCCTGCCGTGTTCAAGGGGGAGTTATGGCGCATTTTATCGACCGCAGGCTCAACGGCAAAAACAAAAGCGCTGTCAATCGGCAGCGCTTCATCCGCCGCTACAAGAAGCAGATAAAACAAGCGGTCTCGGATGCTGTCTCCAAGCGCAGCATTCAGGACGTGGACAAGGGCGAGAGCATCAGCATCCCGACCAAGGACATCGGGGAACCCCATTTTCATCAGGGTCATGGCGGCAAACGGGAGATGGTGCATCCGGGCAACGACCAGTTTGTCTCCGGTGACAAGATTGACCGGCCCAAAGGGGGTGGCGGCGGCCAGGGGAGTGGCGAGGGCCAGGCCTCGGATCAAGGAGAGGGCGTCGATGATTTCGTCTTCCAGATCTCCAAAGACGAGTATCTGGACTTGCTGTTCGAGGATCTGGAACTGCCGCGGCTGCAAAAGACCCAGCTCAACCAGCTGATGGAGATGAAGACCTACCGGGCTGGCTACACCTCCAACGGGGTGCCTGCCAACATCAACGTGGTGCGCTCCCTGCAAAATTCGCTGGCGCGGCGCATGGCGCTGCAGGCAGGCAAGAAACGTCAGTTGCGTGAACTGGAGGAGCGCCTGGCCCAGCTGGCTTGCGAGCCCAACGACCATTTCGCCGAAATGGCGCAACTTGAAAAAGAGATCAGGGAGCTGAAGCGGCGGATCGATGCAGTCCCCTTTATCGACACCTTCGACCTCAAGTTCAACAACTTCGTCAAACGGCCCGTCCCCTCGAGCCAGGCGGTGATGTTCTGCCTGATGGACGTTTCCGGCTCCATGGATCAGGCTACCAAGGAGATGGCTAAGCGTTTCTATATCCTGCTTTATCTATTCCTGAGCCGGACTTACAAGAATGTCGAGGTGGTCTACATTCGCCACCACACCCAGGCCAAGGAGGTGGACGAGCACGAGTTCTTCTACTCCCAGGAGACCGGCGGCACCATCGTCTCCAGCGCGCTCAAGATGATGAATGACATCATCAACGAACGCTATCCCGCCAACCAGTGGAACATCTATGCGGCGCAGGCATCGGACGGTGACAACTGGGCCGATGACTCACCCCAGTGCAGGGAGATCCTGATGCGCGACATCATGCCGCGGGTGCGTTACTACTCCTACATCGAGATCACTACCCGCGCCCACCAGACCCTGTGGCACGAATATGAGGCAGTGGCAGAGCAATACGCCCACTTCGCCATGGAGCACATTCGCAAGGTCGAGGACATTTATCCGGTGTTCCGGGAATTGTTCAAGAAGCAAGCGGCTTGAGGGTTCACATATGGTAGAAACCGCAAGAAAGATAGCGCCACTGGATGACGGGCCTGACTGGAACTTCGATCTGCTGGAGACCTATCACCAGGAGATCGCACGGGTCGCCCGCTTCTACAAGCTGGACACCTACCCCAACCAGATCGAGGTGATCACCGCAGAGCAGATGATGGATGCCTACTCCAGTGTCGGCATGCCCATCGGTTATCAACACTGGTCATTCGGCAAGCGCTTCATCCACACCGAGCGCAACTACAAGCGCGGCCAGATGGGACTGGCCTACGAGATCGTCATCAACTCGGACCCCTGCATCGCCTATCTGATGGAAGAGAACACCATGCCGATGCAGGCGCTGGTCATGGCCCACGCCTGCTATGGTCACAACTCCTTCTTCAAGAACAACTATCTGTTCAAGGCCTGGACCGATGCCTCCTCCATCATCGACTACCTGTTGTTTGCCAAGAACTACATCACCGAGTGCGAGGAAAAACACGGCATCGATGCGGTGGAGAAACTGCTCGACTCCTGCCATGCCCTGATGAACTTCGGGGTGGATCGTTACAAGCGGCCCCAGAAGATCTCTCTGGCCGAGGAGAAGCGACGCCAGAAGGCACGGGAAGATTATCTGCAAACCCAGGTCAACGAGCTGTGGCGTACCCTGCCCAAGCAGCACAAGATTGCCGGGGTGGAAGACAGGCGCTATCCTGCCGAGCCTCAGGAGAACATCCTCTATTTCATCGAAAAGAATGCCCCCCTGCTCGAGCCCTGGCAGCGCGAGGTGGTGCGTATCGTGCGAAAGATCAGTCAGTACTTCTACCCGCAGAAGCAGACGCAGGTGATGAACGAGGGCTGGGCCACCTTCTGGCACTACACCATTCTCAACCATCTCTATGACGAGGGAAAAATCAGCGATCGCTTCATGCTGGAGGTGCTGCACAGCCACACCAACGTCGTCTATCAGCCCCCCTACAACAGCCGGTATTACTCGGGGATCAACCCCTACGCCCTTGGCTTTGCCATGTTCACGGACCTGCGTCGCATCTGCGAACACCCGACCGAGGAAGACAGATACTGGTTCCCCGATTACGCTGGCACCAACTGGGTCGAGACATTGCATTTCGCCATGCAGAACTTCAAGGACGAAAGCTTCATCAGCCAGTTCCTCAGTCCCAAGGTAATGCGCGACATGAAGCTCTTTGCCATCGATGACGACGATCTGAAGAACTACCTCAAGGTGTCCGCCATTCACAATGAAGAGGGCTACCGGCTGGTGCGTAGCACCCTGTCCGCTCAATACAACCTGAGCAACCTGGAGCCCAACATTCAGGTCTACAACGTGGCAGTGAAAGGCGATCGCTCCCTGACCCTGCGCTATGTTCCCCACAACCGCATCCCCCTTGGCGAGTCACGCCACGAGGTGCTCAAGCATCTGCATCAGCTGTGGGGCTTCGATGTGGTGCTGGAGCAGGACAATGGCGAGCTATCCGCAGATATCATCGGCCGTTGTCCGGACCGCAAGAGCATGACCTGACGTCAGTACCGGGCATAAAAAAACGCGCCATCAGGCGCGTTTTTCTTGGATCAGGGCAATCAGTTGTCACACAGGTTGCTTGGCATGTCCTGACGCAGACGGGTCCAAAGCTTGCCAGACTCGATGCCGTACTGGCGCACCGTCATGAACACGGCTTCGTGATCCTTGGTTTCGGCCAGCTTGCGCAGCGTCTTGTAGTAGGCATCTGCGGTTTCGCGCGCCTGCTTGTCCGAGAAGTAGTAGCGGCCAACCCGGCTGTACAAGCCCTTGAAACCATTGAGGATCAAGGCATAGATGGGGTTGCCCGAGGCAAACGAAAGCTGGTGATGCAAACGGTAGTCGAAGTCCGCATAGGCCTCGGCCGTGTTCTCCACATCATCGGCACCACGCAGTATCTCGGCGGCCTGTTCCGGGTTGTTGCGAATGGCGCCACGGATGAAGATGGTGCAGATGTTGGTCCGGGCAGAGAGCAGCTGTGCCACCAGATCCGGCACCTTGTCCTGATCGAGACGCGCCAGGGTCTCCAGGATGTTGAGACCGGAGGTTTCCCAGAAATTGTTGACCTTGGTCGGTTTGCCATGCTGGATGGTGAGCCAGCCATCACGGGCAAGGCGCTGCAACACTTCACGCAAGGTAGTGCGAGTCACGCCGATCAATTCGGACAGCTCGCGCTCCGCCGGCAGAATGGATCCAGGAGGAAAGCGATTGTTCCAGATGGACTCGATGATGTATTCCTCGGCAAACCCGGCAGGGCTTTGCGCTTTAATGACCATGTAATGACTCTGTTGTAGTGCGTAAAAAGGCCCCCGAATAATAGCAAAGCCGGTCATGCTGGCAAGCAGAAGGTCGGTCCTCTGCTCACATTACCCCGATCTTTTTGTTAAGAATATGTATACAGCAACAAGTGGGGAGTCAACCAACACCAAATGATGGGGATATAAGCGTTTGCTCGCTGGGCAAGTTCAGCGAGCTTATTTATAGTTATCGCTCCCTTGATTAAAATCATGTGCAATCAATCTGATACAGGTGAATATCCGGATGTTCGGCTCGGGTCGGGCTCGACTGCATAGACGCAGATATCAACAACAGAACAGAGAACCATCATTATGCCAATCAGCCTAGGGCGCGCGTTTACAAAGAACTTTTTGGGCAATGCTCCGCAATGGTACAAAATTGCCATCGTTCTATTCCTGCTGATCAACCCGATCATTTTCTACGTTGATCCCTTCCTGGCCGGCTGGCTGCTGGTTGTCGAGTTTATTTTCACCCTGGCCATGGCCCTCAAGTGCTATCCGCTGCAACCGGGTGGACTCCTGGCCATTGAAGCCGTGCTCATCGGCATGACCTCCGCCAACCAGATAAAGCATGAGCTGGTGGCCAATATCGAAGTGCTTCTGCTGCTGGTCTTCATGGTGGCCGGCATCTACTTCATGAAGCAGTTGCTGCTCTACGTCTTTACCAAGATGCTGGTGCGCATCCACTCCAAGACGTTGCTTTCTCTCGCCTTCTGCCTGGTGTCTGCCTTCCTCTCCGCGTTCCTTGATGCCCTGACCGTGATCGCCGTGGTCATCAGCGTCGCAACCGGTTTCTACGCCATCTACCACAAGGTGGCCTCCCGGGATGAGTCCGGCAATCTGCATCATGATGACGAAGAGATTGACGAGCTCTCCCGCCAGCATCTGAACGAGTTTCGTGCCTTCCTGCGCAGCCTGATGATGCACGCCGCCATCGGTACCGCCCTGGGGGGCGTCTGCACCCTGGTCGGCGAACCCCAGAACCTCATCATCGGTGAACAGGCGGGGTGGCACTTCGGTGAATTTGCCATTCGCATGGCGCCAGTCACCATCCCGGTCTTCATCTGCGGCCTGCTGACCTGCATCCTGGTCGAAAAATTCCGCTGGTTCGGTTATGGCGCCCGCTTGCCCGAGCCCGTGCGTCACATCATGGAATCCTACGAGCGCGACGAAGACGCACAACGTACCCCGCAGGACAAGGCCAAGCTGATCGTCCAGGCGCTGATTGCCACCTGGCTTATCACGGGTCTTGCCCTCCATCTGGCTGCAGTTGGGCTGATCGGCCTGACGGTCATCGTGCTCGCGACGGCGTTCACCGGCGTGACTGAAGAACACGCGCTTGGCAAGGCATTCCAGGAGGCTTTGCCATTCACCGCCCTGCTCACCGTCTTTTTCAGCGTGGTGGCGGTCATCATCGATCAACAGCTGTTCAAGCCGGTGATCCAGTGGGTACTGGCTGCCAAGCCGGAGGATCAGCTTGCCCTCTTCTACCTGGCAAACGGTCTGCTCTCCATGGTCAGTGACAACGTCTTCGTCGGCACCGTCTACATCAACGAGGTGAAGACCGCCCTGATCAACGGCGCCATTAATCGCGAGCATTTTGATCTGCTGGCCGTGGCCATCAACACCGGCACCAACCTGCCGTCGGTCGCCACCCCCAATGGCCAGGCCGCATTCCTGTTCATGCTCACCTCGGCCCTCGCTCCCCTGCTGCGCCTCTCTTATGGCCGCATGGTCTGGATGGCGCTGCCCTATACCCTGGTGCTGGGGCTTGTCGGCTTTTTCTCCGTGGAACTGCTCCTCGGTCCTGCAACCGAATGGTTCTATCAGGCTGGGTGGTTGCTGGATCATGGGGCACAGCCACTGCCCACCCCGTCCACACACTGATTATGAAAGGGGCTGTTCGGCCCCTTTCTTTTCAGATGGGGCTCTGCTCTAATTCAGCCACTATTTTTCTCTGAGAGATCAATCAGATGATCGAGTATCTTCGCCGCATTGCCAGTCACCGTCTGGCCTGGGGATTGCTGGCAGCCTCCGCTTTCGCGCTGGAACTCTGCGCCCTCTTCTTCCAGCACGTGCTGGGTTTGCACCCTTGCGTGATGTGCATCTATGAACGTATCGCCCTCCTCGGCGTGCTCACGGCCGGCCTCCTCGGCATGGTCGCGCCAGAGCGCTGGTACCTGCGCTGGAGTGCCATGCTCCTGTGGGGTTACAGCGCCTTCTGGGGCCTGAAACTGGCGCTCAAGCACGTGGATTACCAGATGAACCCCTCCCCCTTCAACGTATGCGAGGGATTTGTTGACTTCCCTGCCTGGGCACCACTGGATAAGTGGGTTCCCTGGATGTTCTACCCGGACGGCGACTGCAGCGAGATCAGCTGGCAGTTCCTCGGTTTCTCCATGCCGCAGTGGCTCGTGGTCATCTTTGCCGCCTACCTGCTGGTGTTCGTCATCGTGGCTGCTGGCAACCTGATAAAAGGGCGCTGCTGCAACTAGTCGTTCACTCGACCATAAAAGGGAGCCCATGGCTCCCTTTTTATCTCCTCTTTATCGCCTCACGACCCCATGCCCAGGGGGCCGGGTCCCCTTCTACCTGTTCTGCCAATGAAAATGAAGTGACTGCCTGTGGGTGTGCATCATCGTAACAAGCCACAAGCGGGTCAAATGCCACTCAACCTACCAACAAGAAGGGAGCCATAGGCTCCCTTGTTTCATGTCGTGCACGGCGATGTCACGCGCCTTCGGAGGTGGCCTTGCTGGCACTTCTCCTGGCCTTCACCATGCCGATCACCATGGGCAACAAGGAGACCGCGATGATGCCGAAGATGAGCAGGGTAAAGTTGTGGCGCACTACCGGCAGATTGCCAAAGAAGTGGCCGGCATAGACGAAGGAGAGCACCCACAAGAGCCCCCCCACCAGGTTGAACGCCAGGAAGCGGGGATAGGTCATGGCCCCCATGCCCGCCACGAAGGGGGCGAAGGTCCGCACTATGGGCAGGAAACGGGTGATGATGATGGTCTTGCCGCCATGCTTGGCATAGAAGGCATGGGTCTTGACCAGATAGTCCCGACGAAAGATTTTGGAATCGGGGTTGCGAAACAGCTGCTCACCGAAGAAGTGGCCTATGGTGTAGTTCACCACGTTGCCGAGCACCGCGGCGATGATCAGCACGGCGGCCAGGGTGTGCACGTCCAGCACGCTGCCCACGGTGAGGGCACCTGCAGCAAAAAGCAGGGAGTCCCCCGGCAGGAAGGGAGTCACCACCAGCCCGGTTTCACAGAAGATGATGAGAAACAGGATGGCGTATACCCAGACGCCATAATTCTCGAACAGCTCTTTCAGATGCACGTCAACGTGCAGAATAAAGTCGATGGCAAAGAGGATCAGATCCATTTTTTGGTACCCATGAAGTGAACGGCGTGGAGTCTACGCCAATGAGACCTGGCTCACAATCTCCCCATGGTCCCCTTTTTCGAACTCCATGAAGGGAGTCATTCAATCCCCCTTCTTTTTCCCTTTCCCTGAAAGTAGGGTTCTGCTCACTCGGCCTTGTCCAGAGCGGCCAGCACCTCGCCGGGCAGGCATTTCTCCCAGCCCCACAAGAGGAGCAGCAACAGGGTCGCGTCGTCGAGCCAGCCAAGGAGAGGCACCACATCGGGGACAACGTCCACCGGGCTGATGCCATAGAGCAGGATAAGGATCACCAGCCCCTTCGCCCACCAGGGTGTGCCTGGGTGGCGAAAGCCCTGATAGAGGCGGCGCAAACGCCGCCAGATGAGCCAGCGTCTGGCGCTCATGACGCGATCAGCTCGCCGCGCAGCCGCTGGATCTGATCCCGCAGCGCCGCCGCCTGTTCGAACTCCAGATCCCGCGCATGCTGGAACATCTGCTCTTCCATCCGCTTGATCTCCTTGCTGATCTCGCTGGCAGAGCGGGCATGGTACTCCCCTTGCGGTTCGGCAGCCTTGCGACTCCCCTTGCCGGCCTTGCCCGCCGTACGGCTGCCCCCCATGTCCATCACATCGCCGATGGCCTTGTTGAGCCCCTTCGGCACGATGCCGTGTTCCAGGTTGTGGGCGTGTTGCAGGGCGCGGCGCCGCTCGGTCTCTTCGATCGCGACCTTCATGGAGTTGGTGATGGTATCCCCGTAAAGGATCACCTTGCCGTTGAGGTTGCGCGCTGCCCGGCCGATGGTCTGGATGAGGGAGCGGGTGGAACGCAGGAAGCCCTCTTTATCCGCATCCAGAATGGCCACCAGGGAGACCTCCGGCATGTCGAGGCCTTCGCGCAGCAGGTTGATGCCCACCAGGACGTCAAACTTGCCAAGGCGCAGGTCGCGGATGATTTCCACCCGCTCCACGGTATCGATGTCCGAGTGCAGATAGCGCACCCGTACCTCGTGATCCGCCAGGTATTCGGTCAAGTCCTCCGCCATCCGCTTGGTCAGTGTCGTGACCAGCACCCGCTCCTCCACGGAGACCCGCTTGCGGATCTCGGAGAGCAGATCGTCCACCTGGGTGCTGACCGGTCGCACTTCCACCTCGGGATCGAGCAGGCCGGTGGGACGCACCACCTGCTGCACCACGTCACCGCCGGACTTCTCCAGCTCATAGGGACCCGGGGTCGCCGAGACGAACACCGTCTGGGGCATCAGCGCCTCGAACTCGTCGAACTTGAGGGGCCGGTTGTCCAGCGCCGAGGGAAGACGGAAGCCGTACTCCACCAGGGTCTCCTTGCGGGATCTGTCCCCTTTGAACATGGCGCCGATCTGCGGCACCGTGACGTGGGATTCGTCGATGATGAGCAGGCCGTCCCCCGGCAGGTAGTCAAACAGGGTGGGCGGCGGCTCACCCGGCGCGCGACCGGAGAGGTAGCGGCTGTAGTTCTCGATACCGGAGCAGTAACCCAGCTCCTGCATCATCTCCATGTCGAACTGGGTGCGCTGGCTGATGCGCTGCTCCTCCACCAGCTTGTTGAGGCTCATCAGCTGCTCGCGCCGCCCCTTGAGCTCCTCCTTGATGTGCTCGATGGCACCCAGGATGGTCTCCCGCGGGGTGGCGTAGTGGGTCTTGGGGTAGATGGTGTAACGCACCACCGTCTGCTCGATGGCGGCGGTCAGGGGATCGAACAGGGAGAGGCGTTCTACCTCTTCATCAAACAGCTCCACCCGCAGGGCCAGCTT
This sequence comes from Aeromonas sp. ZOR0002, assembly GCF_963866995.1. Lineage (NCBI taxonomy): Bacteria > Pseudomonadati > Pseudomonadota > Gammaproteobacteria > Aeromonadales > Aeromonadaceae > Aeromonas > Aeromonas sp. ZOR0002. Next base: position 20,943 of record NZ_CAWMFQ010000320.1, read on the forward strand.
GTCCGATTCGGCGGGGTAGATGTCGATCACCTCCCCCCGCACCCGGAAGGTGCCGCGCTGGAAGGCCATGTCGTTGCGGGTGTACTGCAGTTCGGCGAGGCGGCGCAGGATATCCCGCTGATTGATCACGTCCCCCACTTTGAGGTGCAGCATCATGCTGAGGTAGGCCTGGGGATCCCCCAGACCATAGATGGCCGACACTGAGGCGACGATCACCACGTCGCGCCGCTCCAGCAGCGCCTTGGTGGCTGACAGCCGCATCTGCTCGATGTGATCGTTGATGGAGGCATCCTTCTCGATGAAGGTGTCCGTGGTCGGCACATAGGCTTCGGGCTGGTAGTAGTCGTAATAAGAGACGAAATACTCCACCGCGTTGTCGGGGAAGAACTCCTTCATCTCCCCGTAAAGCTGAGCCGCCAGGGTCTTGTTGGGGGCCAGGATCATGGTGGGACGATTGAGGGTCGCGATGACGTTGGCCATGGTAAAGGTCTTGCCCGAACCGGTCACCCCGAGCAGGGTCTGATGGGCCAGTCCCGACTCGATGCCATCGAGCAGCTGGGCGATGGCCCTCGGCTGATCCCCGGCGGGTTGAAACTGGCTGGCCAACTGGAATAACTTGCTCATGACAACTCCCGGCAAAAAACGGCAAGGGAGCAGTGTACCCCGAGTTGAAGGAGCTGGGTATCCGCTCCCCCTCCCTGATGGCTATTGACCCCGAAATACGACCTCTGTATGATGCACCTCCTTGCCTGATGTTCCCCCGTAGTTCAGTCGGTAGAACGGCGGACTGTTAATCCGTATGT
>NZ_CAWMFQ010000321.1:0-238 GCF_963866995.1 Aeromonas sp. ZOR0002
ATTATGAGTGCGATGCTCTAACCAACTGAGCTACATAGCCGTCTTGTGCACGACTTGCGTCGAATACAAGCAAAAATGGCTGGGGCACTAGGATTCGAACCTAGGTATGGCGAGATCAAAACCCGCTGCCTTACCGCTTGGCGATGCCCCAACAGTGTTCTTTGCAATCGGATGATTGAAGGAACGTTTTTCAAACATGGTGGCTATGACGGGATTCGAACCTGTGACCCCCGCATTA
>NZ_CAWMFQ010000322.1:0-5241 GCF_963866995.1 Aeromonas sp. ZOR0002
CGGCCATCCCCGAGACGCGGGCTGTAGCCGCCGAACTGGTGGCCCGCATAGACCTGAGCCACCGGCTGCATGCCCGGCAGGGGCTGCCCCTGGCCGCAACAAGCGAGCCACTGCGCCTCACTCACCTCCCCGAGCCCCAGCTCCCCAAGCAGCGCACGGTTCAGATGCAGCAATCTGGGGCCATGCAGCGGCTGCGGGGCAACGGGCTCGCAAGCCCAGGGGAGTTCGGTGGCAAAAGTGTTGATCAACTTCATGGTGATGAGGGTTGTCCCTGCGTATGCTCGTGTCACTCTTTATACCGCCGTCGGCTCGTCGAGGCTAACAGGCGATCACGATTATTCATTTCAAGGAGAAGACGATGCAAAAGTGGGTCTATACCCTGCCCCTGCTGGCGCTTGCCTGGGGCCATCAGGCCAAGGCGGCCGACATAGACGCAGGCAAGGCCAAATCCGTGGTCTGTGCCGCCTGTCATGGCGCGGATGGCAAGGCGAGCGTCCCGACCTACCCCCACCTCGCGGGCCAGAACCAGGCCTATCTGCTCAAGCAGATGAAGGCGTTCAAGGGGGGTTCCCGTACCGAGCCACTGATGGTTCCCTTCATGGCGATGCTGACCGAGGCGGACATGGAGAATCTGGCGGCCTATTACGCCAGCCTCAAATAATGCATGGCGCCGACCAACGGGCGCCTTTCCACTGTTTGTTGTGCCAGCCTACCGGCGGCAGTAGTCGATGATCAGGTCCATAAAGGCCTCACCGAAGCGCTCCAGCTTGCGGTGACCGACACCGTTGACCGCCAGCATTTCCTCCTCGGTCATCGGCATGAGCTGTGCCATCTCAACCAGGGTGGCGTCGTTGAACACCACATAGGGCGGCACCTCTTCATCCTCGGCGATCTGCTTGCGCAGGGCGCGCAGCTCCTTGAACAGCCGCTTGTCATAGTTGGCGTTGTCGAGCAGGCCGTTGCGCTTCTCCTTGCGACTGGAGATGGGCTGCAGGCGGGGGACTGCCAGTTCAAGCTTCATCTCGCCACGCAGCACGGGTCGAGCCGCTTCGGTCAGCTGCAACACCAGATTGCGGGTGATGTTCTGGGTCAGCAACCCCTTGTGGATCAGCTGGCGGATGACGCTCATCCAGTATTCGTGGCTCTGATCCTTGCCGATGCCGTAGGTCGACAGCTTGTCGTGACCGTGATCCTTGATGCGCTGGTTCAGCGATCCGCGCAGCACCTCCACCACATAACCCACCCCGAAATTCTGTCCCACCCGCCAGACGCAGGAGAGCGCTTTCTGGGCGTCTTCGGTGCCGTCATAACTCTGGGGCGGATCGAGGCAGATGTCGCAGTTGCCGCACGGCTTGTCGTTGTACTCGCCGAAGTAGTTGAGCAGCACCTGACGGCGGCAAGTCTGCGCCTCGGCGAAGGCCGCCATCACGTTGAGCTTGTACTGCTCCACCTGCAACTGCTGTGGGTTTTCGATGTTGTCGAGCAGCCGGCGCACCCGACCGATGTCGGCGGGATCGTAGAGCAGCAGCGCCTCGGCCGGGGTGCCGTCGCGCCCGGCACGGCCGGTTTCCTGATAGTAGGATTCGATGTTCTTCGGGATGTCGTAGTGCACCACGAAGCGCACGTTGGGCTTGTCGATGCCCATGCCGAACGCCACCGTCGCCACCACGATCTCGATGTCATCCTTGAGGAAGGCCTCCTGGGTCTGCTGACGCAGCTCGAGCGGCAGGCCGGCATGATAGGGTGCCGCCTTGCAGCCGTGACGGGATAGCCGCTCGGCCACCTCCTCCACCCGATTGCGGCTGGAGCAGTAGACGATGCCGCAGTTGCCCTTCTGGCTCTGCACGTAGCGCAGCAGCTGCTCCGCCGCCTTGAACTTCTCCACCAGGCTGTAGCGGATATTGGGCCGATCGAAGCTGGCGGTGTGGATGAAGGGATCGTTCAGTTCCAGCCGGTGCAGCATGTCGCTGCGGGTCGCCTCGTCGGCGGTGGCGGTGAGCGCCACCACGGGCACCTGGGGGAACCACTGCTTGAGCCGTCCCAGCGCCGCATATTCCGGCCGAAAATCGTGCCCCCACTGGGAGACGCAGTGCGCCTCGTCGATGGCGAACAGGCCGAGGGGCAGCTCCGCCAACCGGTCCATGAACTCGTGCTGCAGCAAACGCTCGGGGGAAACATAAACCAGCTTGATCTCGCCCCGGCGCATGGCGGCAAAGTTCTGGATCATCTCTTCCCGGCTCAGTGCCGAGTTGATGTAGACCGCCGCCACGCCGTTGGCGCGCAGGGTGTCGACCTGATCCTTCATCAGCGAGATGAGGGGGGAGACCACCACACCGAGCCCGGGTCGCAGCAGCGCCGGGATCTGGTAGCAAAGCGACTTGCCGCCGCCGGTGGGTTTGAGCACCAGGGCATCGCGCCCTGCCACTATCTGCTCGATGATCTCGAGCTGGCCCGGCCGAAACTGCTGATAGCCAAACACCGCCTGCAACAGGGCAAGGGGATTCTCTGGCTGAGGGTCAGGCAGGGTTTCGGCAATGACGGTCATGGGCTCTCCTTTGGGGTCGCCATTCTAAAGCAGCCGCCGCCCACAATAAACCTGCCATTGCGAGTGTTAAGGAAGTGTTGCAGACTGGCTGGAGTTTTTACTCGGCTTTGATGACAGGGCGGACTGAAGGAATGAAACAGATGCTCAAGAAGATGGCGCTCAGTGGCATAGCCAACCTGTTCGCCGAAAAGATGCCCTTCAACAAACTGATCGGCATGCAAGTCACCCACTACGACTTCGATAAAGTGGAGCTGCGCATCAAGATGGAGGAGAAGCTCATCGGCAACCCTTTTCACAACATACTGCACGGCGGGGTCACCGCCAGCCTGCTCGATGTGGCGGGCGGCATGATAGTCGCCGCCTCCTGCATCGACGAGTTGGAGGACTTCTCCCCCAGCTATCTCAAGGAGCGCTTCTCGCGACTTGGCACCATCGATCTGCGGGTGGACTATCTTCGTCCCGGTCGCGGCAACGAGTTCATCGCCACCGCCCACATCATCCGGGCAGGCAGCAAGGTCGCAGTCGCCCGCATGGAGCTGCACAACGAAGAGGGCACTCACATCGCCTTCGGCACGGGGACCTACCTCGTCGGCTAATGGTTTTTATTGCATAAAAAGTGCGCTTCTAAGCTGATTTTAATCATTAGAATTCTCACCCCCTCTTCCGCTCAGGGTCCATACTGAAAGTCGGGATTCTGTGCAGAGGGAGGATTGCAGACGATGAGCGCGATACTGGCTACCCAACCATCCAGAGCCTTGCTGACACGACTTGAGGCCATGCGCGAAGAAGTGCAGACCCCAGAGTGCCGTCACTGGTTGGAACAGGAGCTGGAGGGGTATTCTCTCTGTTCACCCCTGCCCTGGTATCGCATCATTGCCTGTCGGCAACGCGGTCACTTCCTGAATCTGAAGACGGGAAAATATCTGACTTGCCATATCGGCAGCCAAACGCTAAGCCAACGCGACCTGGCCCAAGTTCAGTTCATCTATGCCCGTGAACCCGCCGCCCACTATTTACTGCGTCACGATTCCCATATCGAGCCTTGGCCGGAATCACTGCTGGAAGCGTATCGAGAGCAGCTGATCCCTGGTCATCTCTGCCTGCAAGCCTGGCATGAGCCCGTGTCTTCGCTGCGTTCACAACTGATGGAGGGAATAGCACATTTCATTAGTGAGTACCCCAAGCATGCGGCCCTGCAAACCCAACACGGTTTCAAGGCATTGCGGCATCAACACTGGCATATCTGAATGAGCGCCTGGGGCGCAAGGAGGGCACCATCGACAAGACCCACAACGAGATTGTCACAATCTAGAGTGCCGGAGTCAGGATCAGACTCCACCAGTGGGGCCACCGAGCGGTGGCCCTTTTAGTTGGGCAAATGAGGGAGATCGGAGCAGGAACAGGAACAGGAACAGGAACAGGAACAGGAACAGGAACAGCAATCGACAATGGAAATGTCAGCTTTGCTTCAACAGACCAAATGCGAAAAGGCCGCTCATTGAGCGGCCTTTTCAAATGTGGTCGGTGTGAGAGGATTCGAACCTCCGACCCCTTCGTCCCGAACGAAGTGCGCTACCAAGCTGCGCTACACACCGATGTCTGCGGGGCGAGAATTTACCGAAAGCCCCGACCCGACACAAGCCTTTTTTTGCATTCACTCTAAAAAAATGGCTTTACGCTCAATAATTCAGCGAGTCGCAGCAAAAATCGCCACAAGGTATCTTTCCGCCTGCCTTCAGTCCTGTCGAGGCAACCTGAACTCGGTCGGCCCCAGCAAACGCCGGCTCCAATCCGCCACCACTCCATGTTCCAGCCAATGGGCCGCATGCTGGCGCCAGTTGGGAGAGAGCGCCGGGTTCTCCAGCAGCAGTTGCAGCTCTTCCTCGTTGCGGGCCTGGTTGAACAGGATGTCGGCGGTGCGCTTCACCGTCAGCTCAGGGTAGGGTCTGTCCACCAGTGTCAGCTCCCCCTGCGGATCCACCCTTCCCTCTTCCAGCACCCGCAGCAGCCAGCCACAGCGGCCACTCAGCTGCATCACCTGGGAGAGCTGGCCATAGCCAAAGCGCTGGTTGAGCTTGAAACAGGGGGATCTGGGCTGGCTTATCTGGATCAGCGCCTCCCCAAGTCGATAGACATCGCCGATGCAGGCCTGCGCCTCCGTCAGCCCCGAACCAGAGAGATTCTCGCCAAAGGCGGCAGGCTGCCAAGGTGTGCGTGGTACAGGCAGTCCCAGCGCGGTTTGCCAGGTTTTCCACCAGGCGTAGTGCTCCGCAGGGTAATGGTGCAGGGCTCGATCCGGGCCGCCATGATGGCGTCTGTCGCTCTGCTCATCCCCGCGAAGGCCGAGGAAATCGCACCACAGAGGGGCGTCGGCAGGCTGCTTGTGGATGGCACTGATGAGGCCGGGGGCCTGCTCTGAGTTCAGTTCGGCGCTCTGGCCGATGAAGAGGGAGATCCGCATTCCATTCTCCTGACGGATGGGGGAATGCGGATCTTATCACGGGGCAGGTCAGGCAACTGCCTGCATCTGGGTGGTCATGGCGATCTCGGCGCGACGGCGTTTCTCCGCCCGGGCCATCAGATACCAGCTACCGAAGGTGAACAGGGATACCGACAGCAGGATCAGACTCGCGATGGCGTTGATCTCGGGCTTCACGCCGAGGCGCACCGCCGAGAACACTTCCATCGGCAGGGGG
>NZ_CAWMFQ010000322.1:5301-22731 GCF_963866995.1 Aeromonas sp. ZOR0002
GCCGGAGACGAAGCTCGCCAGCACCAGATCATCCAGCGACAGGGCGAACGACATCATGCCACCCGCCGCCAGCGACGGGGCGATCATCGGGATGGTGATCAGGAAGAACACCTTCCAGGGCTTGGCTCCCAGGTCCATGGCCGCCTCCTCGATGGAGAGATCCAGCTCCCGCAGCCGCGCCGACACCACGATCGCCACATAGGCGGTACAGAAGGTGGTATGCGCTATCCAGATGGTCAGCATGCCCCGCTCCGCGGGCCAACCCACCAGCTGGGCCATGGCCACGAACAGCAGCAGCAGGGAGAGACCGGTGATCACCTCGGGCATCACCAGCGGCGCCGTCACCATGCCGCCGAACAGGGTCCGGCCACGGAAGTGAGGGATCCGGGTCAGCACGAAGGCCGCCACCGTCCCCAGCGCCACCGCCGCGATGGCGGTGTAGAAGGCGATCTCCAGGGAGCGGAACACGGATCCGATCAACTGTTTGTTGTCGAGCAGGCCGAAGTACCACTTGAGCGACCAGCCTCCCCACACCGTCACCAGCTTGGAGGCGTTGAAGGAGTAGATGACCATGATGATCATGGGCAGGTAGATGAACAGCAGCCCCAGCCACAGCATCAGCTTGGCAAAACCGAAACGTCTCATGCCTTGCCCTCCAGCTCTTTGGCCTGGTTGCGGTTGAACAGGATGATGGGAATGATCAGCACCGCCAGCATCACCACCGCCAGGGCGGAGGCCACCGGCCAGTCACGATTGTTGAAGAACTCCTGCCACAACACCTTGCCGATCATCAGTGTCTCCGGACCACCCAGCATCTCGGGGATGACGAACTCGCCCACCACCGGGATGAAGACCAGCATGCAACCGGCGATGATGCCGTTCTTGGAGAGTGGCACCGTGATCTGCCAGAACCGGGTCAGGTTGCGGGCACCCAGATCGGAGGCCGCCTCCAGCAGGCTCTGGTCGTGCTTGACCAGGTTGGCGTAGAGCGGCAGCACCATGAACGGCAGGTAGGAGTAAACGATGCCGATATAGACCGCCAGGTTGGTATTGAGGATCTGCAGCGGTTCGTCGATCACCCCGATGCCCAGCAGGACGCTGTTGAGCAGGCCGTTGTTGCTGAGGATCCCCATCCAGGCGTATACCCGGATCAGGATCGCCGTCCAGGTCGGCATCATGATGAGCAGCAACAGAACGGTCTGGGTCTCCTTGTTGGCCCGCGAAATGGCGTAAGCCATGGGATAACCGATCAACAGGCAGAGCAGGGTGCTGACCAGGGCTATCTTGAGGGACCCCAGATAAGCCGCGATGTAGAGCTCATCCTCCTGCAGCAGCAGGTAGTTGCCCAGGTTAAGCAGTATGGTGAGCTGATTGTCTGCCCAGCTCACCACGTCCGTATAGGGCGGGATGGCCACGTCCGCTTCGGCGAAGCTGATCTTCACGACGATGATGAAGGGCAGCAGGAAAAAGAGGAACAGCCAGAAGAAGGGGATGCCGATGACCAGCTGCCGCCCTCCCACCTGTTTGAGTCGTCTCAATGCCTTCATGATTGCAGCACCACGCCGCTGTCATCTTCCCAGTAGAGGAACACCTGGTCATCCCAGGTCGGCCGTTTGCCGTGGCGTTCGGCATTGGCGATGAAAGCCTGAACGATTTTGCCCGAGGGCAACTGGATGTGATACACGGAATGGCCGCCCAGATAGGCGATGTCATAAACCTCGCCCTTGGTCCAGTTGAAGTCCGGATGCTCGATCTCTTCCGGCTTTTGCAGGCTCATCAGCAGTTTTTCCGGACGCAGGGCATAGGTGACCTTCTTGTTCTCCGCCCGGGAGCTGATGCCGTGACCCACATAGATGGGCTGCTCCAGATCCGCACAGGCGATGATGGCGTGGTCCTGCTCATCCTCCACCAGCAGGCCGTCAAACAGGTTGACGTTGCCGATGAACTCGCACACCAGCCGGCTGGCCGGGGTTTCGTAGATGTCCATCGGGCTGCCGATCTGCTCGATGCAACCGAGGTGCATGATGGCGATCCGCTCGGCCATGGTCATGGCTTCTTCCTGATCGTGGGTCACCATGACGCAGGTCACGCCGACCCGCTCGATGATCTCGACCAGCTCGAGCTGCATGGTGGAGCGCAGCTTCTTGTCCAGCGCCCCCATGGGCTCGTCCAGCAACAGCAGCTTGGGACGCTTGGCCAGGGAACGGGCCAGGGCCACCCGCTGACGCTGACCACCGGAGAGCTGGTGCGGCTTGCGGCGGGCGTACTGGGTCATCTGCACCAGCTTGAGCATCTCTTCCACCCGGGCATCGATCTCCGCCTTGGGCAGGCCATCCTGCTTGAGGCCGAAGGCGATGTTCTGGGCCACCGTCATGTGGGGGAACAGGGCGTAGGACTGGAACATCATGTTGATGGGGCGTTCATAGGGCGGCATGTCGGTAATGTCGACGCCGTCGAGGAACAGCCGTCCTTCCGTGGGTCGCTCGAACCCGGCCAGCATCCGCAGCAAGGTGGACTTGCCGGAGCCGGACCCACCCAGCAGGGCGAAGATCTCGCCCTTGTGGATGTTGAGAGACACGTTGTCGACCGCCAGCGTTTCGTCGAACTGCTTGCTTACCCTGTCTATTTTGACCAGCACTTCTTTACGCTGCTGGCTGCCCTCGAGGGCTTTCTTGTAGGCACTGGAGGCTATCGCCATTACCAAACTCCCAAAGGTGATTCCGGCCTGGGCCGATCCATCAATACAATCTGGCGCCCCGGGATGGGCGCCAAGGTTAGGTTCCGGATTTGATCTTGGTCCAACTCCGGGTGATCAGGCGCTGCACCGAGCGGGGATGTGCTTCCTGCACATACAGACGCTCAAGCACCGCCTGGGGGGGATAGACTGACTCGTCCTCGCGCACGGCCTTGTCCATGAACTCTCCCGCCTTGATGTTCGGGTTCGCGTAACCCACATAGTCGCTCACCTTGGCGATGACCTGCGGTTCGAGAATGTAGTTGATCAGGGCGTGAGCCTCTTTCACGTTGGTGGCATCGGCCGGGATCGCCATCATGTCGAACCAGAGATTGCCCCCCTCCTTGGGGATGCTGTAGGCAATCTTGATCCCCTTGCCCGCCTCCTCGGCCCGGGACGCCGCCTGCAGGATGTCGCCGGAGAAACCCGCCGCCACGCAGATGTTGCCGTTGGCGAGGTCACCGATGTACTTGGAGGAGTGGAAGTAGGCCACATAGGGGCGCACCTTGAGCAGCTGCTCTTCGGCCCGCTTGATGTCCGCCGGCTCATGGCTGTTGGGGTTGAGCCCCAGGTAGTTGAGGGCCGCCGGGATCATCTCGTCCGCCGAATCGAGGAAGGCCACGCCGCACTGGGAGAGCTTCTTCATGTTTTCCGGCTCGAAGATGGTCGCCCAGGAGTCAATCTTGTCGACACCCAGTACTTCCTTGATCTTGTCGACGTTGTAGCCGATGCCGTTGGTACCCCAGAGGTAGGGCACGGCGTACTGATGGCCCGGATCCACCTTCTCGAGCTGCTTGAGCAGCAAGGGGTCCAGGTTGCTCAGGTTTGGCAGCAGGGTGAGGTCCAGCTTCTGGAAGGCCCCCGCCTTGATCTGCTTGGCCAGGAAATTGTTGGAGGGCACGACCAGATCGTAGCCGGTGCGTCCGGTCAGCAGCTTGCCTTCCAGCGTCTCGTTGGAGTCAAACACGTCGTAGACGGTCTTGATCCCGGTCTTCTGCTGAAAGTCACTGAGGGTGGTCTCGCCGATATAATCGGACCAGTTGTAAAAATGAACCACAGGGGCTGCCTGGGTCAGATTTGCAAACCCCAGGGTCAGGGCCAGCGTTGCCATCTTGGTCATGTGCACTTATCAGTCCTCATTTGTGTGATTTTGCCAGTCGCGCATCCATACGCGCCGTCCAACCTGTCGGGTGGTCACCACCCTCCCGGCCGAACTGCGGACCGGGAGGGGTACTCGTCACTCTTACTTGCCTGACTTGATCTTGGTCCAGCTGCGGGTCATCAGACGCTGCACCTTGGCCGGCAGATCCGGGAAGGTGTAGATCTTCTTGAGGGTATCCGGCGTCGGGTAGATACCCGGGTCGGTACGGATCGCCTCGTCCACCAGCGGCGTGGCCGCCTTGTTGCCGTTCGGGAACTGCACCACGTTGGTGATGTTCGCGATCACGTCCGGCTTCATCAGGTAATTGATGAAGGTGTGGGCCGCCTCGACGTTCTTGGCATCCGCCGGGATGGCGATCATGTCGAAGAAGCTGCCTGCCCCCTCTTTCGGAATGGTGTAAGTCAGGCTGACACCGTTCTTGGCCTCGGCGGCACGCGCCTTGGACTGCTGCAGGTCACCGGAGTAACCCACTGCCACGCACAGGTTGCCGTTGGCCAGATCCGAAATGTACTTGGAGGAGTGGAAATAGGCGGTATAGGGACGGATGGAGAGGAACAGCTCCTCTGCCTTCTTCAGCTCATCCGGCTTCTGGCTGTCCGGCTTGAAGCCCAGGTATTGCAGGGCGGCCGGCAGCATTTCGGTCGGCGAGTCGAGGAAGGAGACACCGCACTCCTTCAGCTTGGCCATGTTCTCCGGCTTGAACACCAGATCCCAGGAGTCCACCGGGGCATCGGCCCCCAGCACGGCCTTCACCTTCTCGGCGTTGTAGGCATAGCCGATGGTGCCCCACAGGTAAGGGATGGAGTACTGGTTGCCCGGATCGCTCGGTTCGAGCGCCTTGAGCAGGTCGACGTCCAGGTTCTGCCAGTTGGAGAGTTTGGACTTGTCCAGCTTCTGGAAGACACCTGCCTTGATCTGCTTGGCCAGGAAGGGGTTGGACGGTACGACGATGTCATAGCCCGACTTGCCAGCCAGCAACTTGGCTTCCAGCACTTCATTGCTGTCGAACACGTCGTAGACCACCTTGATGCCCGTCTCCTTCTGGAAGTTTTCCAGCGTATCCGGCGCGATATAGTCGCTCCAGTTGTAGACGTGCAGCACCTTCTCGTCGGCCATCGCCCCGGTACTCATCATGACCAGCGCCACAGAAGCAGCCATCATTCCCTTTTTAAAAGACATAGTCCTTGTCTCCTAAGCAAATTGTATGCGTAAGCCAACCTGCCCGGTTCCCGCCTATTCCCGCAGCTTTGCAGCCGTCAGGTCCAGACTGAGCCTGGCCAGTTTGACCAATTCATCCACCTGTTCCTCGGTGATCACCAAGGGGGGCGATATGATCATGGTATCGCCGACAGCCCTCATCACCAAGCCATTGTTAAAACAGAACTCCCGACAGGTCATCCCGGCATGGAGCTCGGCCGGGAAGCGACGTTTCGTCTGCTTGTCCTGCACTATTTCCAGCGCGGCGACCAGGCCTTTTCCACGGGTTTCTCCCACCAGCGGATGGTCCGCCAGCTCAGCCCAGCGGCGCTGCAAATAGGGGCCGATACTATCATGAACTCGCTTAACTATGCTCTCCCTTTGCATAAGCTGGATGTTGGCAATGGCCACGGCGCAGGCGACCGGATGACCGGAATAGGTGAAGCCATGGTTGAACTCCCCCCCCTCTTCCACCAGCACCCTGGCTACCCTGTCCCCCACCATCACGGCGCCCATCGGCAGATAGCCCGAGGTGATGCCCTTGGCCAGGCACATGAGGTCCGGTTTGATGCCAAAACCTTCACTGGCAAACCAGTGGCCGGTGCGGCCAAAGCCGCAGATCACCTCGTCGGCGATGAGCAAGATGCCGTACTGGTCGCAGATGCGCTGGATCTCGGGCCAGTAGCTCTCGGGGGGAATGATGACCCCCCCCGCACCCTGGATAGGCTCGCCGATGAAGGCGGCTACCTTGTCCACCCCCAGCTCCAGGATCTTCTCTTCCAGCTGGCGGGCCCGGGCCAGACCGAACTCGTGGGCGCTCATGCCCTCTCCCTCACCGAAGTGATAGGGCTGGTCGATGTGGACTATGCCCGGAATGGGCAAGCCGCCCTGGGCGTGCATCCCCTTCATGCCCCCCAGACTGGCCCCCGCCACGGTGGAGCCGTGATAGGCATTGTGGCGGCTGATGATCACCTGCTTGTCAGGTTGTCCCTTGCTGGCCCAGTAGTGACGCACCATGCGCAGCACGGTGTCGTTGCACTCGGAACCCGAACCGGTGAAGAAGACGTGGTTGAGGTGAGAAGGGGTGATCTCGGCCAGCAGGGTGGCCAACTCGGCAGCAGGGGGGTGGCTGGTCTGGAAGAAGAGGTTGTAGTAGGGCAGTTGCTGCATCTGGCGAGTGGCGGCATCCACCAGCTCCTGACGGCCGTAGCCCATGTTGACGCACCACAGACCCGCCATCCCGTCCAGAATGCGCTTGCCTTCGGAGTCTTCCAGATAGACGCCTTCGGCCTTGGTGATGATGCGACTGCCCTTCTTGTTCAGGGCCTGAAAATCGGTAAACGGATGCAGATGATGGCTGGCTTCCAGTTGCTGCCACTCACGGGTGGTGTGCTGCATTGCTTGCTCCTCGGTTCCTTCGATTCGGCGAATCTTGTCGCCATTCATGAGGGCACGGGTGGCCTGCCCGGTCACTGCCATTCACGGGGCTGGCACTCTCTTGCCTGCTCGATGCCTTTCCATGGGGCGAACATCGTCGCCAGTTGATTGCAGGTGACGCCCCTCTCCATTGCGGGAGCGGGCCTCACCTATACTCGGTGCCTTCCGGGTCGCGGGCGCCGCCGCGAGACGGGCCTTCGGCCCCTTGCTTGCGATATGACGGGGAGAGGCCTCGCCTCCCCCGGGGACAGATCAGACGTTCAGCAGCAGGAATTCCCGTTCCCAGCGGCTGATCACGCCGAAGTATGTCTCGTACTCCTTGCGTTTGACGGCCACGAAGGCGCGGATGAAGCGCTCCCCCAGCATGTCCTTGATGGGTTCACACTGCTCCAGGTGGCTCAGCGATTCCTCCAGCGAGCGGGGCAGGCTGTAGGGCAGGTCATAGGCACTCGCCTTCATCTCCTGCATGGGTTCGAGCTTCTCCAGCATGCCGAGGTAGCCGCAGGCCAGGGTGGCGGCCAGGGCCAGATACGGGTTGGCATCGGCCCCGGCGAAGCGGTTCTCGACCCGACGTGCGCTCGGTTCGGAGAAGGGGACCCGCAGGCCGCAGGTGCGGTTTTCCACACCCCACTGCACGTTGCGCGGCGCACTCTCGCCAAAGGTGAGGCGGCGGTAGGAGTTGACGTTCGGCGCCAGCAGAGCGGTCACTGCCGGGGTGTATTTCTGCAGGCCGGCGATGAAATGCATGAACAGATCGGAGTTGCCCCCTTCGCTGGTACCAAACAGGTTGTTGCCATCCATGTCTTCCAGGCTCTGGTGGATGTGCATGGCGGAACCCGGTTCGTTGCTCATGGGCTTGGCCATGAAGGTGGCATAGATGCCGTGGCGATGAGCGGCCTCGCGCATGGTGCGCTTGAACAGAAACACCTGGTCGGCGAGATCGATGGCATCCCCGTGCAGGAAGTTGATCTCCATCTGGGCGGCGCCGGATTCGTGGATCAGGGTGTCCACCTCAAGCTCCTGGGCCTCGCAATAGTCGTACATGTCCTCGAAGATGGGGTCGAATTCGTTCACCGCATCGATGCTGAACGACTGGCGGGCCGTTTCCGGGCGGCCGTTGCGGCCCACCGGCGGCACCAGCGGATAGTCGGGATCTTCGTTGCGGGTCACCAGGTAGAACTCCAGCTCCGGCGCCACCACCGGCTTCCAGCCCTGCTTCTCGTAGAATGACAGAACCCGGCGCAGCACGGAGCGGGGAGCGATGTCGATGAGCTTGCCGTTGACGTCAAAGCAGTCGTGGATCACCTGGGCGGTGGGCTCCAGCGCCCAGGGTACGAAACGAATGGTGTTGGGATCGGGATAGAGCTGCATGTCCCGCTCCAGCGGGTCTATCATGCTGTCGTCATCCGGGTACTCGCCGGTCACCGTCTGGGTGAAGATGACCTCGGGCAGCCGCATGCCCCCTTCGCGCAGAAACTTGTTGGCTGGAATGATCTTGCCTCGGGCATTGCCGGTGAAATCCGGAAACAGGCACTCCACTTCCGTGATGCGATTGCTCTCCATCCAGCCCTTGATACTGTCCATGTTAAACCCCGACTTTACGGTTGCCATTGTCAAGGGTGTCTAATATAAGGAACACCCTTGTTAAGAAAATGTAATCGACCACACCATAAAAGCCCGTGATAAAGGCCTTTGTCAAGCAGCGGTGTTTAAAAAACTATAAACAACGGCCTGTATAATGACCAGCGCGGCACCAAATACTAAACACTTTGTGTCACGATCAGCCCACTGCAAGCTCGATGCCAACGGCGGCGGGATCTCGTTCGATACTCAGTCAGACCCTGTCGGAGAAGGCCCATTTCTTTGCAAGGGCGCACACTCCTTATCCAATTTCCTTTGCATGTCTGCATTTTTTTGGTACAAGGCCCGCCCTGATTTGCACTCTCCTGCATGGATTTGGTGCAAAACGGGATACAAGGGCTTGGTCTGACGACAGACAGCCCCCATCAATGGGTAACATTGGGAAACTGACTGGTAGCAAACCGTATGTGTGATTTCATGACAGAAGACCAACTGACCTTCTACAAAGGCCAGATCGAGCGACAAATCCTTGAGCTCGAAGAACGTCTCAACTCCCAGGCCAGCCAGGCTATCGCCACCGATACCAACGAGATGGCGGATGAAATTGACCGTGCCAGTGTCGAGGAGGCCCGTCGCCTGGAGCTGAACCGCATCGAGCACGACAAGTTGCACCTGCGCAAGCTGAAAGGGGCGTTGAAGCGGATCAATGAAGGGGATTTCGGCTATTGCGAATCCTGTGGCGACGAGATCTCTCTCAAGCGGCTGCAGGCCCGTCCCGAGTCCCGCTTCTGTGTTGAATGCCAGAGCACCAAGGAATTCAACGACACTCACGTGTTCCGTCGCGTCGCCTGATGCGGCGAACAAGCCCGGCCTAGGTACGAGCCGGGCACAGGGCAGGTCATGCCCGAAGATGACGCGGCCGGGTGATCCCCGGCCCCTTTCACAGCAAGAGCGTGACAACTTCTGTTAGACTCCGGGCAAGTCCCGGATCCTACAGGAGATCAAAGCGTGAAATGGCTCATCAGGCTGTGCTTGTGCCTGCCATTGCTGGCACAAGCACAGACGCTCACCGTCAAGGTCCCCAGCCGACCGATCAACGATCTCGACAACGAATACCAGCTCAAGCTGCTGGAACTGGCGCTCAACCACGCCGGGCAGCCCTACAAGCTGGAGCGGGTCGACCTCAATCTCAACCAGTACAGCCTCCAGCAGGCGCTTGCCAAGGGCAAGGTCATCAATGTGTTCTGGATGGGTACCTCCAGCGCGCTGGAATCCTCCCTCACCGCAGTACCAATCCCGCTGTTTCGTGGCCTGGAAGGGCTGCGCCTCTCCTTCATCCACGCCGATGCCCAGGAGCGGTTCAACCAGATCAACACCCTGGCAGACCTCAAGAAACTGAAAGCCGCACAGGGGGTGGGCTGGGCCGACAACAAGATCCTGGAGCTGGCAGGCATTCCCACCTATGCCGGGCGCTACAGCAACCTGTTTCGCCTAATGAATGACGGCGACAAGCTGGATTTCTTCCCCCGTGGTCTGGTGGAAATCTTCGCCGAACGCAGCGAGCTGGCGGCACAATACCCCAACCTGGTGATCGATCAGCACCTGCTGATCCGCTACCCCTTCGCCGAGTTCTTCTTCGTCAGCCCGGAGTCGCCGAAGCTGGCCAAGGCGATCCAGACCGGCCTCGAGCGCGCCTATGCCGACGGCAGCTTCATGGCGTTCTTTCGGGAGAACCCCAAGATCCGCGAGGCCCTGGCCAGCGCCAATCTGGAGCAGAGAGTCACCATCGCCCTGCCCAATCCCGACATGACCCCCTTGCTCAAAAGCATTCCGGCCCAATATTGGGAATATCCACCGTCGCAGGAGTAAACGGATACGATATCCGGCGTTGAGAATATCCACCGCTGCGAGCGTGAACGGACACGGTATCCGGCGTTGGGAATATCCACCGCTGCAAGCGTGAGCGAACACGGTCTCCGGCGTTGGGAATATCCACCGCTGCGAGCGTGAACGGACACGGCCTCCGACGTTGGGAATATCCGCCGCCGGGAGCGTGATCAGCCGCGGGTCATCCCATCCGGTGGGCGCAGCCCGCCGCAGACGCACAGGAACGCGAGGTCGCCCGGCCTCAATACGCGCACCAGGGAGGTGCCATGAAACGACTGGATGACTGGTTTCGCGACTACGGCCAGAGCCATCAACACCCCGTCAATGTGGCCATCCACAAGGTGGCGGTGCCAGGCATTTACCTCTGCATCCTGGCACTGCTCTGGTGCCTGCCCGCCGGTCCCCTGCCAGCGTCCCTCAACTGGGCGGGGCTGGCGGCCATCCCGGTGCTGGTCTTCTACCTGCGGCTGTCGTTGACGATCTTTACGGGGATGACGGCCCTGACCGCCCTGGGACTGGCCTTCTGCCACGTCTGGCAGGGGCCGCTGCTGTGGCCTGCCCTTATCGGGTTCGTGCTGTTCTGGATAGCCCAGTTCGTCGGTCACCATATCGAGGGGAAACGCCCCTCCTTTCTCACCGACCTGCAATTTCTGCTGGTAGGCCCCGCCTGGGTGCTGGCCAGCCTCTATCGTCGTTTGGGCATCCCTTTCTGAGGGAGGCCAACAGGAGAGACCATGAGACATCTTCAGACCCTTGCTCGCACACTGCCCCTGCTGCTGGGGGTACTGATGGCCGGCCCGGTGCTGGCCGACAAGGCAGATCCCGTCGGCGAGGTGAGCACCGCCTTCAAGCTGCTCGGACCCAACCACAAGATCCTGGTGGAGGCGTTCGACGACCCTAAAATCGCCGGTGTCGCCTGCTATCTGGCCCGCCCCAAGACCGGCGGCGTCAAGGGTGGCCTTGGGCTGGCGGAAGATCCCTCCCACGCCTCCCTCTCCTGCCACCAGATCGGCCCCATCACCCTGCCCGCCAAGCTGAAGGCGGGGGAAGAGGTGTTTGATGTCAGCACCTCGCTGGTGTTCAAGGAGCAGAAGGTGGTGCGTTTTTACGACGAGAAGCGCAATGCCCTTGTCTATCTGACTTACAGCACCAAGTTGGTGGATGGTTCGTACAAGAGTGCAGTGAGTGCCGTCCCCATCATGCCCTGGGGTTGAAACAGCACCACTTATCCCGTGATGACGGTCACTATTTGTTGTAATTTAACCACATCATTATCTACGGAGAGCGCACCATGAGAGTCGCCGTTTTCAGTACCAAGAGCTACGACAAGGAACATTTCCACCAGGCCAACGCCCAGTACGGTTTCGATCTGGAGTTCTTCGACGTGCGGCTGGAGGCCAAGACGGCCCGTCTCGCCCACGGCTTCCCCGTGGTCTGCCTGTTCGTCAACGATGATGCCGACCGCGAAGTGCTGACCGAGCTGGCGCAGTACGGCACCAGGGTCATCGCCCTGCGCTGCGCCGGTTACAACAACGTGGATCTGGCCGCCGCCAAGGAGCTGGGACTCAAGGTGGTGCGGGTGCCTGCCTACTCCCCCGAGGCCGTTGCCGAACATGCGGTGGGCCTGATGATGACCCTCAACCGCCGCATCCATAAGGCGTATCAGCGCACCCGGGACGCCAACTTCTCCCTGGAGGGGCTGGTCGGCTTCAACATGCATGGCCGCACCGCCGGCATCATAGGCACCGGCAAGATCGGCATCGCCACCTTGCGCATCCTCAAGGGGTTCGGCATGCGCCTGCTGGTGAGCGATCCCTATCCGAACCAGGCGGCCATCGATCTGGGCGCCGAGTACGTGGATCTCGACACCCTATTCCGTCAGTCCGATGTCATCAGCCTGCACTGCCCCCTGTTCAAGGAGAACTATCACCTGCTGAACAAGGAGGCCTTCGCCAAGATGAAGGACGGGGTGATGATCATCAACACCAGCCGGGGCGGCCTGCTCGACTCCAACGCCGCCATCGAGGCCCTCAAGACCTCCCGCATCGGCGCTCTGGGGCTGGACGTCTACGAGGAGGAGGAAGACCTCTTCTTCGAGGACAAATCCAACGAGGTGATCACCGACGACGTCTTCCGCCGCCTGTCTGCCTGCCACAACGTGCTGTTCACCGGCCACCAGGCCTTCCTGACCCGGGAGGCACTGCACGCCATCGCCGACACCACCCTCAGCAACATCCAGGCCATCGAGAGCCAGGGCCGCTCTGACAACGAAGTGGAGTGATCCCTGAGGCGTTGTCGCCACGCCATTGATCCCGCCGCCGGGTTGTGAGACCCGGCGGCATCGGGTAGGCTACCAGCCCTTTTTTGTACAGGAGTCTGGCCAGCATGTTCATCGGATTTGATTACGGTACCTCCAACTGTGCCGTCGCCGTGATGGAACAGGGCAGCCCCAGGCTGCTGACCCTCTCCGGTTCCCATTACCTTCCCTCCACCCTGCACGCCCCCCACCGGGACGCCATCGCCGGCCTCCTGGCCGAAGGCCTGGCCCCCGTCCAGCAGAGCGAATACCTCAAGCTGCGCGGTCCCGTGGTGACCCGGGCACAAGCGGTGCGCCGCCAGATGCGCGAAGAGGGACTCATCGACGAGCTGAGCTTCGGCGGTGCGGCGCTGGCGCGCTATCTGGAAGAGCCGGACGAGGGCTACTACATCAAGTCCCCCAAATCCTTTCTCGGGGCCTATGGCCTCAAGGCTCCCCAGATCGCCCTGTTCGAGGACATCGTCTGCGCCATGATGCTGCACGTGCGCCGGGAGGCGGAGCAACAGACGGGCAGCACCATCCGCCAGGCGGTGATCGGCCGACCGGTCAACTTCCAGGGACTGGCGGGGGAAGAGAGCAACCGCCAGGCCATCGCCATCCTGAGCGAGGCGGCACGCCTCGCCGGGTTCGAGCGGGTGGAGTTCCTCTATGAGCCGGTGGCCGCCGGCTTCGAGTTCGAAGCGCGCCTCACCGAGGATGCGGTGGTGCTGGTGGTGGACATCGGGGGCGGGACCACCGACTGCTCCGTACTGCGCATGGGCCCGAGCCACCGTGACCAGCTGGATCGCAGCGGCGATCTGCTCGGTCACAGCGGCCAGCGCATCGGGGGCAACGACTTCGACATCCGCCTGACCGTGGAGGGCATGATGCCGCTGCTCGGCATGCACGAGACCCTCAAGACCGGCAAGCCACTGCCCCATCCCCTGTTCTGGGACGCCGCCGCCATCAATGACGTCAGTGCCCAGAGCCGTTTCTACAGCCTGGATACCGCCCGCCAGTTGCAGGATCTCCAGCTCGACAGCCAGCCAGGCAGCAAGCTCCCGCGCCTTGCCAGCCTGCGGGCCCACAAGCTGAGCCATCAACTGGTGTGGCGCGCCGAGCAGGGCAAGATCGCCCTCTCCGACCACGAGCACAATCACCAGACCCTGAACGAGCTGGAAAAAGGGCTGGAGGCGGCACTCACCCGCCCCCAGCTGGCCAGTGCTTCCGCCCCCTTGCTGGAGAAGATTGGCGAGCTGATGGACGAGGCTATCCTGGCGGCAGGCGTGCAGCCTGACCGGGTCTTCGTCACCGGCGGCAGTGCCCGCTCCCCCCTCATCAAGGCCTTCATCCAGCAGAAACTGCCCAAGGTACCGCTGGAGGGGGGTGATGACTTCGGTTCGGTGGCCTCGGGCCTCGCCCGCTATGCCGAGCGCCTGTTTGCAGACTGAGACGGCCAGGGGAGCCATGGGCAACCGGTAGACAGGTTCGCTCGGGGCGGGTGTTGCCATTTGCCGACACCCCCTCTTCCCCCGGGGCGACAGAAGCGGTCGGGCTCCTCCCCCCTCGCCCTGCCGCCCGGGCCCGGGGACGGGTATGCTTGTCATACCCACCACCGGAGCCCCTTCAATGCCCAGATACCTGCTACTGCTGCTCGCCCTGCTTCTGCTCAGCGCCTGCAGCAGTGCTCCCCGCTTTGCCTCGCAAGATCTGCAACACCATCACTGGGTGCTCGATCGGCTGGATGGCCAGGCCATCGCCAGCCGCCGCAGCAATCCCCCCGACATCGAGATCGGTGAACACTTCACCGTCAACGGCATCGCCGGTTGCAACCGCTACTTCGGCCAGGGTCACCTCAAGGGGAACAAGCTCTGGGTCACCAGCCTCGGCAGCACCGCCATGGCCTGTCCCCCCGAGCTCGATCTGATAGAACAGGCCGTCCTCGCCACCCTGACGGAGGGGGCCACACTGAGCGGTTCCACCCAGACCCTGATCCTCCAGGGAAAACGGCACCGTTTGGAATACAGACTGCAAGACTGGGTGTACTAGGGCTCACAAAACCGCTCGCCAGCAGGAACAACTGGCCAGGCTGTGGCACAATATGAGGCATTGTTAGCAATGGAGGCTGCCTCAGCCATGTCGATGGATCGCCTGTTTGGCAAGATCAAGCAACTGCCCACAATTCCGAAACTGCTGCACGAGCTGATGCAGAGTTTCAACGACGAGAATGCCCGCATCGACGAGATCGCGGCCAAGATCGCCATGGACCAGGTGATCAGCGTCAAGGTACTGCGGATGGCCAACTCCGCCGCCCTGCGCCGTGGCAATGAAATCACCTCCATCGAACAGGCGGTGATCCGCCTCGGTTTCAACCGCCTGCGCTCCGTGGTGGTCGCCTCCGGCATCATCAGCAGCTTCAAGGCCCCCCCCGGCTTTGACAAGCTCCACTTCTGGACCCAGACCTTCCAGGTCGCCACCATTGCCCGCACCCTGGCACAGCAGACCACCTCGGTGGATCCCGAGACCGCCTTCACCTGCGCCCTCATTCACAACATTGGCGAGCTGCTGATCCAGAGCACCCTGCCGGAAGAGGCGGGGCTCATCAATCTGGCCATCGAGAAAGGCAGCAGCCGGGTCGATGCCCAGCGGGAGATGCTGGGTTACGACTATGCCCAGCTCGGCGCAGAGCTGGCGCGGCGCTGGAACCTGTCGCCCGCCTTCGTGGATGCCATCGCCCAGCAGCTCGACCCCCTCTCCCACGATCCGGTCAGCAAGGAGGCCGTGCTCATCCGGCTCGCCGTCTTCGTCTCCTTCGCCTGGCAGGCCGGCGTACCGGCACAGGCCATCATCGCCCGTTTCCCCAGAACCCTGGCTGACCAGCTGGGGCTGGATCCCGCCAGCCTGGCGGATCAGCTGGAGCAGCTCCACGAGCAGGGCAACGCCCTGGCCGATTTGCTGACCCAGTAGATGTACGACGGCCGATCAGCAGGAGCCGGATCCCCGTCTCATTCTGGCGGATCAGCTCGAACAGCTGCACGAACAGGGCAACGCCCTTGCCGATTTGCTGACCCAATAGCGTCACGGCAGACCGCCCAGCCAAGCCGGAAGCACCGTCTCATTCTGGCCGGTCGTCACATACACACGCCCATGGACGGGATAAGATGGCCTGCGCCCATCCCCCACTCCTGAGCCTCTCTGACACAGTAGATACCATGACCCATCCCTTCCTGTTTCACCCCCAGGCGGCACCCTGGTTCAAAGAGAGTGCCGACACCCTGCAGCTCACCCTGTTCAGCGAGCTGGACGCCCCCATCCGCGAGGTGTGGCTGCGCCACGAGCCGGACAACGAGGAGTATCTGGTCGCCATGACGCCGGTCACCACCCGGGACAGGCTTCAGGTCTGGCAGGTCGAACTGCCGCTGGCCAGAGGGCAGGAGATCCACCTCTACTGCTTCAAGTGCCTCACCGACGAGGAGCAGTGGTGGCTGCACGGGGCAGGCGTCAGCGCCGCCATGCCGCCGCGGGAGCAGCATTTCCGCTTCAACAGCCATCACCAGCCCCCGGCCTGGGTGCAGGATCAGGTGTTCTACCAGATCTTCCCCGACCGCTTCTGCAACGGCGACCCGTCGCTGAGCGTCAAGCATCACGAGTACGAGTACAGGGGCAAGGCGGTCATCAGCAAGGCCTGGGGCGAGCCGGTCAGCCGCCACGAAGAGGGGCACGGCGCCTGTGAATTCTACGGCGGGGATCTGGCGGGCATCGACGCCAAGCTGCACTACCTGCAATCCCTGGGGGTGACGGCGCTCTACCTCAACCCCATCTTCGATTCGCCGAGCAACCACAAGTACGACACCCAGGACTACTTCAAGGTGGATGCGCACCTCGGTACCAATGCCCAGTTTGCCGAGCTGACCCGCAACCTGCACCAGCGCGGCATGAGGATCATCCTGGATGCGGTGGTCAACCACACCTCCACCGAGCACCCCTGGTTCTGCCCGCCGCTGGGCGCCCAGAGCAACCCGGACTCCCCCTGGCGCAGCTTCTACACCTTCGATCAGGAAGGGGATTATGTTAGCTGGAAAGGGATTCGCAGCCTGCCCAAGCTGGATTTCTCAAGTGAACAGGTGCAGGACGCCGTTTATCGGGCAGACAACGCCATTCTGCGCTACTGGATGCGCGCCCCCTATCAGATCGATGGCTGGCGCTTCGACGTCATCCACATGCTGGGGGAGCGGGGCACTGCCGAGGGCAATCGCGGCCATGTGCGCGCCATTCGCGGCGCGGTGAAGCAGGAGAATCCGGACGCCTACGTCCTCGGCGAGCACTTCTTCGAAGCGAGCCAGTGGCTGCAGGGGGATCAGGAGGACGGCGCCATGAACTACTACGGCTTCGCCCACCCCATCCGCGCCTTCCTGGCGGGGCAGGACATTGCCTATCATCCCATCAAGATCAGCGCCACCGAGCTGGATCACTGGCTCAAGCTGGCGCGGGCCCATATTCCGTTCAAGAACCAGTTGGCCCAGTTCAACCTGCTGGACAGCCACGACACCGCCCGCTTCCTGCACCTGCTGGGGGAAGACAAGCAGCGGATGCGACTCGCCGCCACCCTGCTCATCACCTACATCGGCGTGCCCTCCATCTACTACGGCGACGAGGTGGGGCTCTCCGGCGGCAACGACCCGGACTGCCGCCGCTGCTTCCCCTGGGATACCACCGACTGGGATCACGTGCTGCACGACCACTATCGCCGCCTGATCCAGCTGCGCCGCCAGCGCCCGGCCCTGCGTCGGGGAGACATCCAGACCCTCTACGCCGGCCCTCACAGCTATGTGTTCGCCCGTACCCTGCAAAGCGATCAGGTGGTGGTCGCCTGCAACCGCCACCCCACGGAGCCGCGCACCATCAGCCTGCCCCTGTGGCAGACCGCCAGCCCCGCCAGCCGCTTCACCGACGCCTTCAACGGCGACAAGTTCGAGGTGGTGCAGGGGGAGGTGCAGCTCACCATCCCGGCCAACTCGGCCAGGGTACTGCTGTCGAGCTGACCTGAGAGAGGATCAAGTAGATGGCGGGCTCTGTCCCGCCATTACTCCCGGTCTGTATGGAGATTGTATTCACCTGACAGTTGCCCACAAAAGG
>NZ_CAWMFQ010000323.1:0-801 GCF_963866995.1 Aeromonas sp. ZOR0002
TCAGGCGCAAACCCGGGTCATCGTCTCGACTTTGCTGACGTTGCCGCTGCTGGTGGGGATGCTGGCCATGGCCGGGTTGTTCCCCTGGCATCTGCCCGCCTGGCTGGAGCTGCTGCTCGCCACCCCGGTGCAGTTCTGGATCGGGGCCCGCTTCTATCGCGGCGCCTGGCTTGCCATCAAGAACCGCTCCGCCAACATGGATGTGCTGGTGGCCACCGGCACCAGCGCCGCCTACTTCTACAGTCTCTATCTGTTGTTGACGCTGGGGATGGCTGCCAGCGGCAAGCTCTATTTCGAGGCGAGCGCCATCATCATTACCCTGATTTCGTTGGGAAAACTGCTGGAGGCTCGGGCCAGACGCAGCACCCAGTCCGCCATTCGCGAACTGATGGCGCTGCGGCCGGAAACCGCCACCGTCTGGCGTGGCGAGAGTTGGCAGAGCGTCGCCATCGATGAGGTGCTGCGCGGTGATCGGCTGCGGGTGCTGGTGGGTGAGCGGGTGCCGGTGGACGGCAGAATCGTGAGCGGCGAGAGCGAGCTGGACGAGTCGATCCTCACCGGTGAGAGCCTGCCGGTGCTGCGCAGTGCGGGCGACAAGGTGCTGGGCGGTGCCATCAACCGCTCCGGCGTGCTGGAAATTGAAGCCACTACGGTGGGGGAGGACTCCAGCCTCAGCAAGATCATCGCACTGGTGGAGAACGCCCAGATGGGCAAGGCGCCGCTGCAACAGCTGGTGGACAAGGTCTCTGCCGTGTTCGTGCCGGTGGTGATGGCCATCGCCCTATTCACCCTGCTGGTGTG
>NZ_CAWMFQ010000323.1:873-13389 GCF_963866995.1 Aeromonas sp. ZOR0002
ACCGGCGGCCATCGTCACCGGTACCGGGGTGGCGGCGCGCCACGGCATTCTGATCAAGGATGTCGATACCCTGCAGAAGGCCCACGCCATCAAGGCGTTGATCTTCGACAAGACCGGTACCCTGACCCAGGGCCGGCCGGTGCTGGCCAGCTGGAGTGGCACAGCCGAGCAGCTGCGTCTGGCCGCCGCCCTGCAGCAGGCGAGTGAACACCCGCTGGCGCTGGCCATGCGCGAGGCGGTCGGCAAGGAGGTTACGCTGCCTCAGCCGGAAGCCGTCGAGGTGCGGGTCGGGGCCGGTATTGTCGGTCAGGTCGCCGGTCATACGGTCGCCATCGGCAATGGCTCTTTGCTGGCCCAGCTCGGCATTGAGGTGCCCGCGCAGGATAAACAGCCTGCCGACGGCGCGACCCGGGTCTGGGTGGCCATCGACGGCGTGGTGGCTGGCATTGCGGCGCTGGCCGATACCCTGCGCCCCGAGAGTCCGGAAGCCATCGCCACCCTGCGTCAGCGCGGCATCGCCAGCTGGCTGGTGAGCGGTGATGCACCGGCGCCGGTGGCCCATATCGCCGCCAAATTGGGGCTGGACGGGGCCTTTGACTCCGTACTGCCAGCCGGCAAGGTGGAGAAGGTCGCGGCGCTGCGGGCACAAACCCGCGGGCTGGTGGCCATGGTGGGGGACGGGGTGAACGACGCCCCGGCGCTGGCGGCGGCGGATGTGGGGATCGCCATGGGCTCCGGCTCCGACGTGGCGATGGAGACCGCTTCCATCACCCTGATGCGATCTGACCCGCGGTTGGTGGCCGATGCCATCGATATCTCGGCGGCGACCTGGCGCACCATCCAGCAGAACCTGTTCTGGGCCTTCGTGTTCAACATCATCGGCATTCCGTTGGCGGCACTGGGTTACCTCAGCCCCGAGCTGGCGGGGGCGGCCATGGCCCTGAGCAGCATCACAGTTTTGAGCAATTCCCTGTTACTGAAACGCTGGCAGCCACGGGCACTTGCCCAGGTCAGCCACAATGTCAGCACTGAATCGAACCGTTAAGGAGTCATCCATGAACATCAGCAAGGTAGCCAAGGCCACGGGACTGACCGCCAAAACCATCCGCTACTACGAGAGCATCGGCCTCATCTCGGCGCCGGTGCGCAGTGACAACGGCTACCGCAGCTACACCGAATCGGCCCTGCGCGAGCTGCGTTTCGTCAAGCGGGCGCGGGAGACCGGCTTCAATCTGGAGGAGTGTCAGGAGCTGCTGGCACTCTATCGGGACGAGCACAGAACCAGTGCCCAGGTGAAGAAGCTGGCCCAGGAGAAAATCGTCGATCTACGCTCCCGCATCGCCGGTTTGCAAGCCATGCTCAGCGCCCTCGAGGAGGTGGTGAGCTGCTGTCACGGAGATGCGAATCCCCAGTGCCCCATCCTCGACGAGCTGGAGAAAGGGTGAGGGAGGGCTGCGCCATTCGACCCTGCAGAAAAGGGTCTGTCGGAGCCTGTGCGGGAGAGGACGCGCTGAGTGGCAGCTTAATAGCGGTCGATTGATTGTTGAGCAGGAAAGGGGAGTGTTAAACTGTGCGGCTCTTGTACAGGGAGTACCCAGTTGACACAGAGTGTGAAATATCAGGTGCGGCGGGCCATCATGGTCCAGCTCTATACCCATGCCTCCTTCAGCCTGCCTTGCCTGGGGCTGCTGGCGATCAGCTGGAGCCTGCTGTTCCACGATTACCTGCCGGCCAGCGAGTCGCTGGGCTGGCTCGGTCTGGTCCTGCTGCTGTTGCTGGGGCGCTGGTGGCATTTGCGCTGGCGCCAGCCCAGGCTGGCACAGCTTCCGCTGCCGGTGCTCGAGCGCGAGCTCTTTGTCGGGGTGACCATCACCTCCATCGTCTGGGCACTGGGCGTGCTGCTCTACATGGACAAGCTGCCAGACACCTATCGTGCCGCCATGATGATGCTCTCCAGCCTGATCCTGACCGGCAGTGCCATCATGCTGTTCGGCAGCCGTCGTACCCTCTATGGGGCCGTGCTGCCCCTCGGGTTTGCCATGTTGTTCGAGCTCAGTGGCGGCAACACCCAGGAGCGTATCGTCTCCTGCATGCTGGCGGGGTATCTGTTCGTCTTTCTGCCGACCCTGCTGCGGCGCCTGCGGCGGGATCAGGTGGCCTCTCTCTACCACAGTTTTTCCAATGCGGATCTGGTGGCCGAGCTGAAGGCGGTCTCCGAGCACCTCAAGCTCACGTCCCGCCTCGACGGTCTGACCGGCATCGCCAACCGGGCCCATCTCGACGACTCCCTGGCGCGCGCCTGGCGTCGCTGCCACCGTGCCAGGGCGCCTCTCTCTCTGGTGCTGGTGGATGTGGACTACTTCAAGCAGTTCAATGATCACTATGGTCACCAGGTGGGGGACCAGTGCCTGCAACAGGTGGCGAGCCTGCTGGCCGAAGTGCTGCGGCGGGAAGACGATCTCGCTGCCCGTTACGGCGGAGAGGAGTTCGCCCTGCTGCTGCCCTGCACCACCTTGCAGGGGGCCATGCAGATCGCCGAGCAGGTGCGTACCTCGTTGCGAGCCCTCGGCATTCCCCACCACAAATCCCGGGTCTCGGGGCGGGTCAGTTGCAGCTTCGGGGTGGCGACCCTGGTGCCGGATCAGCATCACTCTATTGCCGAGCTCATCCAGAAAGCGGATGCGGCGCTCTATCAGGCCAAGCATAATGGCCGGGATCGTATCGAAGTAGCCTTGATGGGTAAGGTTGCCTGAGTTTCACAAGACAGATTAAAGAGGTCGTCTATGCAATGTCATCGTATCGAAGAGCTGCTGGAACTGCTGCAGCCTGCCTGGATCAAGGAGCAGGATCTCAGCCTGGTGCAGTTTGTTGCCAAACTGGCCGAGGAGGCGGGATTTGACGGTCCCCTGTCCGCACTGACCGACGACATGCTGATCTACCACCTCAAGATGCGGGAATCCGACAAGCAGGCGATGATCCCGGGGCTGGCCAAGGATCACGTGCCCGACTTCAAGGAGGCCCTGCTCAAGGCACGCGGCATCAAGTAATCCGGGCGTCACATCGCCATCAGAGAAAGGTTTCAAGAGAATCTGTGAAAAGGCGCATAGTCAACTGGCTATGGGCCTTTTTTGTTGCCTGAAATTGCGACGGGACTCGAACTATAGATACATTTAACCCACACAATTAGCAGGTTGTTTAAGATATAATCGCTTTCATAACAATATGAGTGGAGCGATGTGTTGCAATGGCCGACAAGGACAAGATCGACATCAAGGATGTGACCGGTGACGTCACCGGGACCTTCAATCCCAACACCTTCAAGGCGGGAGATGACAGGTTCAACCCCGGCAACCGCATCTATGTCCGCTCCCAGACCGGCTACTGGCAACGGGTGCGCAAGGCCATGGGCTGGTTCTTCGTCGCGCTCTTTGTCCTCCTGCCCTGGCTGCGTTATGACGGCCGTCAGGCGGTGCTGTTCGATCTGGAGCACCAGCAGTTCCATATCTTCGGTGCCACCATCTGGCCGCAGGATCTCACCCTGCTGGCCTGGGTCTTCATGATCGCGGCCTTCGCCCTCTTCTTCGTGACTACCTTCCTGGGCCGGGTCTGGTGCGGCTACCTCTGTCCCCAGACGGTGTGGACCTTCCTGTTCATCTGGTTCGAGGAGAAGCTGGAAGGGGCCGCCAACAAGCGTCGCAAGCTGGATGCGGCGCCCTGGAGCGGCGAGAAGCTGGCCCGGAAGGGCGCCAAGCACCTGGCCTGGATCCTGCTGTCGCTGGGCACGGGGCTGACCTTCGTCGCCTACTTCCAGGATGTCTTCCACCTGGTGCCCGATTTCTTCACCCTGCAGGCGGGAGGCTGGGTCATCTTCTGGGTGCTGTTCTTCGCCGCCTGCACCTATGGCAACGCCGGCTGGATGCGCGCCATCATGTGTATCCACATGTGCCCCTATGCCCGCTTCCAGTCCGCCATGTTCGACAAGGACACCTACATCGTCGGCTATGACAGCCAGCGTGGCGAGACCCGCGGCGCCCGTGGTCGCAAGGCCGATCCCAAGGCTCTGGGGCTGGGGGACTGCATCGACTGCGACCTCTGCGTGCAGGTCTGCCCGACCGGCATCGACATCCGTGACGGCCTGCAGTACGAGTGCATCAACTGCGGCGCCTGTGTCGACGCCTGCGATCAGACCATGGAGCGGATGGGGTATCCGAAGGGGCTCATCAGTTACACCACCGAGCACAAGCTGGCCCACAGTGAAACCCAGGTGGCGCGGCCCAAGCTGATTGGCTATGGCCTGGTGATGGTCGTCATGCTGGGGGTCTTCGTCTATAACGCCATGTCCATCATGCCCATGGGGCTCGACATCCTGCGGGATCGCAACCAGCTGTTCCGGGAAAACAGTGAAGGGCTCATCGAGAACACCTATACCCTGAAGATCCTCAACAAGACCCTGAACTCCCAGACCTACCGGCTGGACGTGGAAGGGCTGCCGGAGTACCAGTGGTTCGGACCCCGCGAGGTGACCCTGAAGGCGGGTGAGATCTATACCCTGCCGGTGAGTCTGGCGGTGGATCCCTTCAACCTGAAGCGCCCCACTCTGGACGTCCAGTTCGTGATCAAGCGGGAAGGCGCGGCGCCGGATGACAGCAAGGGGACCTTGCGCCAACCGAGCAAGTTTATCAGCAGGTTGTGACGGCAAGGCGCACCGCCATGCACGGCAACGGCAGACAGTGGTGATAGAATGGGGCGCAACAGCGCCCCTTTTCTATGGTGGATGACATGCGTTTCAACTATTCCGACCTCAATCCCGATCTCATCATGGATGCCATCGATCTCAGCGGCTTGCGCATCGACTCCGGCCTTATCGAGCTCAACAGTTACGAGAACCGCGTCTATCAGTTCCAGGATGAGGATCGCCGTCGCTACGTGGTGAAGTTCTACCGCCCCGGTCGCTGGAGCCGGGCCCAGATCCTGGAAGAGCACGCGTTTGCTGCTCGCCTCTGTGAAACTGAGATCCCGGTCGCCGCTCCCATTGCCTTTGCCGGCGAGACCCTGCTGGAGCATCAGGGCTACCCGTTTGCCATCTGGCAGAGCGTCGGGGGGCGTCAGTTCGAGGTGGACAACCTGGACCAGCTGGAGTGGGTGGGGCGTTACCTCGGTCGCATCCACAGCGTCGGTGCCAGCCATGCCTTTCATCACCGGGTTCCGCTGGATGTGGAGAGCATGCTGCACGAGCCGCGTCAGTTGCTGGCGGCAGGCGAGTGGTTGCCGAGCGGGCTGGCCAAGTCCTTCTTCGGGGTGCTGGACGAGCTGATCCGGCACGTATGCGACGCCATGACCCTGGATGTGGCGCGCATCTCCCTGCATGGGGACTGCCACCCGGGCAACATCCTGTGGCGTGACGGCCCCCTGTTTGTCGATCTCGACGATTGCCGCACCGGCCCTGCCATCCAGGATCTCTGGATGATGCTGAACGGGGAGCGTCATGAGCAGCAGATCCAGCTCGATACCCTGCTGGCGGGGTATGAGGAGTTCATGGAGTTCGACCCGCGGGAGCTGGCGCTCATCGAGCCGCTGCGTGCCATGCGCATCGTCCACTACATGGCCTGGCTGGCAAGACGCTGGGAAGATCCCGCCTTCCCCCGCCACTTCTCCTGGTTCAACACCGAACACTACTGGCGCCAGCAGATTGCGACCCTGCATGATCAGCTCGAGGCATTGAAGGCCCCGCCGCTCAGCCTGATGCCGCAGTGGTAGGGGCGTGAACCCGGCAGATCGCCACGCCACGGGGCGTCCGCTGGTGGTGTCGCCCGCACCATTGCCACAGCGGCAAGGTGCCCGTGGGAGGCGGGATGGCGGTCCCGCCTGTCTGCCTTTGCCATTGACGGCACGAGGGTGAGGCAATAGGCTTGGACTGCTTCGGTTCGCCGGGCGTGCCTCACAGTGATCCCTTAACAGGAAACGTCATGAAAAAAGTACTATTTTTCCTCGCTGCCATGCTGATGATCCCCATGGTTCACGCCGCCCCGCAATTCAAGGAAGGTGTCAACTATGACGTGGTCAGCCAGACCGGCAGCGCCCAGCCGGAAGTGATGGAGTTCTTCTCCTATTTCTGCCCGCACTGCGCCAAGTTCGAGCCGATTGCCGAGGATCTGAAGAAGAGCCTGCCGGAAGGCGTGCCGATGAAGAAGAACCCGGTGGCCTTCCTGGGCCGTGAAATGGGCCCCGAGATGCAGCGTGCCTACGCCGTCGCCAATCTGCTGAACGTGGAAGGCAAGCTGACCCCGGCCATCTTCGACAAGATCCACACCCAGCGCCAGATCCCCCAGAGCCGCGCCGACGTGAAGCAGGTCTTCGTGGACAATGGCGTGCCGGCCGAGGAGTTCGACGGTGCCGTCGACAGCTTCGCCGTCTCCGGCATGGTCTCCCAGTTCGATCGCAACACCGAGAGCTACAATGTGCGCGGTGTGCCGGCCTTCCTGGTCAACGGCAAATACATGGTGAAGATTGAATCCATCACTTCCCAGGAGCAGTTCAACCAGCTGGTGAAATTCCTGCTGGCCAAGAAGGACTGATCATTCCTGAGTCGATACAAAAGCCCGCCGGTGCAAACCGGCGGGCTTTTTGTTTGGCATCTCGCGGGCCTGACTCAGACCCCGACGTGGAAGGCCTGCTTGAGGTTGCGAATGAAGTCCGCATCCCGGCAGAGGGTCTTGCCCGGGCTGTCGGAGATCTTGGCGACCGGGCCGCCGTTGCACTCCATCAGCTTGAACACGATGTTCATCGGGCTGACGCCGGGCAGATCGCAGGTGAGCTTGGTGCCGATGCCGAAGCTGGTGTTGATGCGGCCACGGAAGTGGCGCAGCAGCTCGACGGCCTTGTCGAGGTTGAGCCCGTCGGAGAAGACCAACGTCTTCTCGGCAGGGTCGATGCCGAGCCGCTGATAGTGGCTGATGGCCTTCTCGCCCCATACCACGGGATCGCCGGAGTCGTGGCGCAGCCCCTGGTAGCGGCTCGCCAGCTCGAAGTCGAAGTCACGCAGGAAAGCATCCATGGTGATGCAGTCGGTGAGCGCGATACCGAGGTGGTTGGTGAATTCGTCCAGCCAGCTGGTGAGGGCTGCGCGCTGGCTGAGCTCCAGCGGGAAGCCGAGCTGCTGGTGGGCCTGGAACCACTCGTGGGCCTGGGTGCCCACCGCGGGCAACCGGTACTTCTGGGCCAGCAGGTAGTTGCTGGTGCCGCGAAACGCCGGCAGCCGCTCCTTGAGGCGACCCACCACGGCGTCTTGTACCGCGAGGGAGAAGCGGCGACGGGTGCCGAAGTCGATGAGGTTGAACTCGCTCATCTCCTCCCGGCTCAGCTCCCGCTCCAGCTTGTCGATCTTCTGATCGAGCCGCTCCAGTGCCTGGCTGACGCCGAACTGGGGGTAGCGGAAGCGGTTACGCATTTCGCTGATGATGGCGAGTACCGGGATCTCCCACAGGATCACGTCCTGCCAGGGGCCTTCGACCCGCACATTGATGCGGCCATCCTGCTCGAACACCTTGAGCAGGGAGGCGTCCAGCGGCTTGCGGCGCAGGTGGTCCAGGTAGTCGGGCGTGAAGAAGGGGCGTTCGGCCAGAAAGTCGAGTTCGGACCGGGTCAGGCGCAGGGAGCCGGCGAGGCGCAGTTGTTCCTCGATCTGGCCCATCATGGGCAGCAGATCTTCTTCGTTGCGGCTGTGGAACTCGGCGACGACGTCGGCATCCGGATAGCGATGGAACACCGCCTGCTGCATGTGCAGCTTGTAGGCATCGGTGTCGAGCAGGCTGTGGAGGATGGGAGGCATATCAGGCTCCTGTGATGAGTGCTGCGCGGGCAACGCACTCTGGCTGCATCTGTGACGGGTGGGCGCCGGTGTCGGGTGGGCAGTGGAAAATGGAAGGCATATCAGGCATCCAGCAGGCGTTGAATGTCGGCCAGGGTCTGGGCCAGCTCGGCGCCGGCCTCGATCATCCGGGTGCGGGCCTGGTCGATTGTCTCGGGGGCGATGCCGCGGCAGGCGTCGAGGTGGACGATGACCCGGAAACCGGCGCGACGCAGTTGCAGCACGCTGGTCTTGACGCAGTAGTCGGTGGCGAGGCCGCCGACCAGCACGGTAGTGACGCCGCGGGCTTGCAGAAACTCGATGAGCCCGGTGCTGCGCCGCTCCGCCAGGTCGTGATAGCAGGCGCCATAGGGATGCAGGTCCGGCTCGACCCCCTTCCAGACGAAGAAGTCGTAGTCGATGGGGGCGGGCAGGCCGTCGAGCAGCTCGAACCCAGGTGTGCCGGGTACGCAGTGGGCCGGCCAGGTGAGATCGGCATTCGCCAGTGCAAGGGGTTGCAACATGGCACCGGGTTCGGTCACCACCCAGGGGGCGTTCGCGGGGTGGGCATCCTTGCTGCCGGCTCGCAGGGTGGCGAGGGCTGCCTGGGCATTGAGCGCCGCTACTATGGTATCCCCGCCAGCGACGGGCAGCTCGTTCGGGCAGAGGGGGGTGAATCCCTTCTGCGCATCAATATCCAGGCTGGCGATGATTCCCATGGATGGCTCCTTCACATAATATTCTTGTGATATTATCTACCAAACATTATTAGAAGGCGAGCAGGTCGACCAGGATGCCGAGAATGAGTCTGGATATGGTGGTGCTGCGGTTGCGCGAGGAGCGGCTCGAGCTGCTTCTCGAGACCCGGGATCGCCCCCCCTTTGCCCACTGCTGGCAGTTGCCGGCCCTGCGCATCGACGAGACCCGGGATCGGGATCTGGACGCGGCTCGCCATCGCCTGCTGGCAGAGTGGGGGCTGGAGCACTGCTACAGCGAGCAGGTCTGTACCCTCGGCAACCTGGAGCGGGATCCCCGCGGCTGGTCCACCACCCTCGTCTATCTCTGTCTGGCGGATCCCGATGGGGGGGCGGTGCGCGGTCGCTGGCATCCTCTGGACGATCTGCCCGGCCTGCAACTCGCCTTCGATCACGGCAAGCTGGTCGCCATGGGGCTGGAGCGGCTGCGGATCAAGAGCCGTTACAGCACCCTGCCGCTGCATCTGCTGGGGGCGGAATTCACCCTCTCCGAGGTGCAACGGGCGTTCGAGATCGTCCTGCAGACCCCCATGAACACGGCCGCCTTTCGCAAGCGGCTCCACCGTGCCGACATCCTGGTGGACACAGGGCGCAAGCGCACCGGCAAGCAACGTCCCGCCATCCTCTATCGGCTGGAGACCCCCTGTTGCGTCATGTTCGATCAGGTGATGCACGGTGCGGAAGCATAAGCCGATGTCTGCGAAAGCCGTATTGTCGCCCCATAGCGGGTCTGGTGCACTGGCACCTCACACAGGAAGTGAAAGCATGGGAGAGACGGGAATGCACAAGGTGCTGGTGAGCGCCTGTCTGCTGGGGCAGCCAGTGCGTTACGACGGCCAGAGCAAGGGGATTGTCAGCGACTGGCTGCAGGCGCTGGGAGCCGAGGGGCGGGCGCTGGCCTTCTGCCCCGAGGTGGCGGGTGGCCTGCCGACGCCACGCCCCCCTGCCGAGCGCCAGGGGGAGCGGGTGGTCACCGAAAGCGGGCTGGATGTGACGGCCGAGTTCGATCGGGGCGCCGCCCTTGCGCTGGCCCTCTGTCAGCAGCAGGACATTCGCTTCGCCCTTCTGAAGGAGGGGAGCCCCTCCTGCGGCAGCGGTCGCATCTACAATGGCCGCTTCGAAGGGGTTTCACTGGCGGGAGAGGGCAAGACCACGGCTTTGCTGCGCCGCCATGGCATCGCGGTGTTCAGCGAGGATCAGCTGCCCGAGCTGGCCTCGGCGCTCGCCTTGGCTGCCTGCAGATCGGTCTGAGCCGCCGCATCGGCCGCCTTCCACTGCGCCAGCACGTCGTCTTTTTCCTTCCAGCGTGCGTTCAGCCACTCCTGGAAACCGCGTTTGAACTGCTTGTCGTTGAAGTAGTCCCCCACCAGTTGCTCGTCCACCGGCAGCTCCTCGATCCGCACCCGGATGCGCTTCATCTTCCCCATCAGGAAATCCTTGAAGGGGGTGTCGGGGTTGTCCGGGTAGCTGATGGTGACGTTGATCAGGCTGTCGAACTGATCGCCCATGGCTGCCAGGGTGAAGGCGAGTCCTGCCGCCTTGGGGGGCATGAGATGGCGATAGCGGGAACGGGCGGCCTCGCGCTTCTGCTCGGTGAAGCGGGTCCCCTCCACGAAGTTGATGACGGTGGTGGGAATGTGGCGAAACTTCTCGCAGGCGTTGCGGGTGGTCTCGATGTCCTTGCCCCGCAGATGCGGATTTCTTAACAGAAACTCTCTCGAATAGCGGCGCATAAAGGGCATGTCCAGCCCCCAGCACGCGAGCCCCAGCAGCGGGATGTAAATGAGCTCGTGCTTCATGAAGAACTTGGGCACCGGCAGACGATTGCGAAACAGGTGGCCGAGCACCACGATATCGGTCCAGCTCATGTGGTTGCTGATGATGAGATACCAGCCATCCTTGCGCAGCCGGGTATTGTCCTCAATCTGCCAGTCGATGCGGGTAGTGAGGCGGATCACCAGGGCGTTGCAACCGAGCCACAGGCCCATGAAGCGATTGTTGAGCCGGCTGCAGGCGCGACCAAAGGCCGGCACGGGCAGCAGCAGTTTGGCCAGAGAAACCAGCAGGATCAGGCTGGCACACAGGGCGGTAAACAGTATGGTCAGGCCGGCGCTGATGAACAGCACCAGGGGGCCCGGGAGCAGGTTTGGCATGAGTGTCTTACTGCGTCTTGTCCGCCAGCAGCTTATCCAGGGTCTGGTCCTTCTCGTGCCAGATCCCGTTCAACCACTGTTGAAACTCTTGTTGGAACTCGGGGTCATTGAAGTAATCCCCCACCAGATTGCGTTCGATCGGCAGAAAGCGGACCCGAACCTTGATCTCCTTGACCCGACCGCACATGAAGTCCCAGTAGCTGGGGACGCCGCCGGGATAGGCGATGGTCACATCCACCAGCTTGTGCAGTTGATCCCCCATGGCCGCCAGGGTGAAGGCGATGCCCCCTGCTCTCGGGTGCAGCAGATGACGATAGGGTGCCCCTTGCCTGTCGTGCTTGCCGACGGTGAAGCGGGTCCCTTCCACGAAGTTCATCACACTCACCGGCATATGGCGGAAACGGGCACACGCCTTGCGCGTGGTTTCTATGTCTTTTCCCCTCAGATGCGGGTGCTTTTCCAGAAATTTTCGGGAATAACGCCGCATGAATGGGAAATCCAGCGCCCACCAGGCCAGACCGAGAAAAGGTACCCAAATCAGTTCTTTCTTGAGGAAAAACTTCAGGAAGGGGATTTTTTGATTAAAAATCCGCTGCAATACCAGTATGTCGACCCAGGATTGGTGGTTGGCAATCACCATATACCACTCATTCCGGCGCCCTTTGTCCACTCCGACCACATCGAAAGGGGTGTTGATGATGGTTTTCTGGATCAGATTGTTAAAACCTATCCAGTGGGTGGCGCAGCCGTCCAGGAGTGTGTTGCAGAGACGTCGCGCCCCCTTGAAGGGCAGCAGCAGCTTGATGAGGCCAAGCAGCAGGACGGGGACAAACCAGAACAGGGTGTTGATGAAATAGAGCAGGGTCGAGAGGCTGCCGCGCAGTCGCTCTATCAGCTTGTTGGGCATGGTGGAATCCGTCTTCGTATCGGTGGATGGCAACCAAGTGGTCAGATCTGTTGCCATAATATCAGCCGGCCCACGACTAGACCATGGTGGCGCCCTTTCCGAGTCGGGTGGTGGCTGCTGCCGTTCCCCCGCTCACTGGCCCCCGCGCAGCCGCGACAACAGCCTGTCCATGGCACGATAGCCCAGGGCTTCGATCAGATGGGCTCTCTCGATGGTGGCGTGCCCCGCCAGATCGGCGATGGTGCGCGATACCCGCAGGATGCGGTGCCAGGCCCGGATGCTGAGCCCCAGCTTCTGGATGGCACCTTCCAGAAACTCGGCATCCTGTGGCGATAATCTGCAAACATCTTCGATTTCACGACTATCCAGCAGGTTATTGAGTTTTCCGCTGCGACTCAGCATGCGCTCTCGCGCCCCCAGCACCCGTTCGCGTATCTGCTGGCTCGATTCCCCCCGCTCCGCCTTGCCGGTCAGGCTCCCCCTGGGCAAGAGCGGGACCTCTACCGTCAGATCGAACCGGTCGAGAAAGGGGCCGGAGAGCTTGCCCAGATAGCGCAGGATCTGATCCGGGCTGGAGCGGGTCTGGCCGTCGCCATAATGGCCGCAGGGGCTGGGATTCATGGCACCCACCAGCTGGAAGCGGGCGGGAAAATCCACCTGGCGGGCGGCACGACTGATGGTGATGTGCCCGGTTTCCAGCGGCTCGCGCAGGGAGTCGAGCACCTTGCGCTCGAACTCCGGCAGTTCATCCAGAAACAGTACCCCGTTGTGGGCGAGGGAAATTTCGCCAGGCCTGGGATGGGTACCCCCGCCCACCAGCGCCACCGCCGAGGCGCTGTGATGGGGCGTGCGATA
>NZ_CAWMFQ010000323.1:13524-14749 GCF_963866995.1 Aeromonas sp. ZOR0002
GCAGACGGCTGGCCAGCATGCTCTTGCCGGTGCCGGGGGGGCCGATGAACAGCAGGTTGTGGCTGCCAGCTGCGGCGATCTCCAGCGCCCGCTTCGCCTGGGACTGACCGATCACATCCTGCAGATCCGGCACGTCGGGCAGGATCTCCGCGCTCTGGGGTTCCGGCAGCGGTAGTTCGTACTGGCCCGCCAGCCAGGCGGTGACTGCCAGCAGCTGGTGGGCGGTGCGCACCTCGGCATCCTGTATGAGGGAAGCCTCCGGACCGTTCTCCCGTGGGACCAGCAGGGTGCGCCCTGCGTCGCGGCAGGCGAGCACCGAGGGGAGCACCCCAAGCACGGGGCGGATCTCGCCCGTCAGGGCCAATTCCCCTAAAAATTCGTGATCGAGCAGGTATCTTGCGGGTATCTGCTTGGATGCGGCGAGAATGCCGATGGCGATGGCCAGGTCGAAGCGACCCCCCTCTTTGGGCAGATCCGCAGGGGCCAGGTTGACCGTGATGTGTTTGCTCGGGAACTCGAAATTGCCGTTGAGCAGGGCGCTGCGCACCCGATCCCGCGACTCCTTCACCGAGGTTTCCGGCAGCCCCACCATGTTGAAGGCGGGCAGGCCGTTGGAGAGGTGCACCTCCACCGTGACTTGCGGCGCCGCTATCCCCAGGCTGGCACGGCTATAAACAACAGCTAATGACATAAATACCGTCCTTGGTTTGATGTATATGCTGGTTAACCGTTTTTTATTAGTTTTTTGTTCCAGTTGTCAGGTTTCAGAGCAGTTAAAATCAGAGTCTTGTCAGGTAAAAAGTGCTTGCCCAATAAAAATCACCGTGCTAGTTCTAATAGCCATTCGCGGCAAGCTCCGCTCCCATTTCACAGGATTTCCGGTTGTAACTATGAACATGGCCTCCCGTTTCGTCAGCATTATTGTGGTCCTAGTGGTGATTATTATCTCACCGCTCGGGGCTCGTTTGGCTGCACGGAACAAGGGATAGACCCACCACCGGACAGAACGAAACAAGCGACCCCCGAGCCTCACGGCCCGGGGGTTTTTTTTCGACCAAAGGACAGGATTTTCCACATGAACGGCGCGCAGTTTTTGGTACAGGCTCTCAAGAAACAGGGTGTGACCCAGGTGTTTGGTTACCCGGGCGGGGCCATCATGCCGGTCTACGACGCCCTGTATGACGGTGGCCTGGCCCATCAGCTCTGCCGCCACGAGCAGGGGGCC
>NZ_CAWMFQ010000324.1:0-730 GCF_963866995.1 Aeromonas sp. ZOR0002
CGGGAGGGGCGGCAGCCCTCTGGATCAGCCGAAGAACCAGTAGCCGCGGTTGACCAGCCGGGTCAGCAGTTGCAGGAAGCCCGCCTGATCGGCCAGTTCCACCAGCGCGTCCTGGGTGATGATGTCCTTGTCGCACAGGAGTGAGATGGCGGCCGGATCCTCGCTTGGCAGGGTCCAGGCTTCGCCGTCGATGTAGCAGGTGCGGCTCTCGCCGCTGAACCAGACGCTGCGCAACCCCGGCACCTTGATGGCGGGCTCCCCCTGGCTCAGCAGGTCGGCCACCTCGTCGGCGCTGTAGTCCGGCTCCACCGGATTGACGTCCAGATCGTGCTTGGCCTCGGAGATCATGGTGCCGAACCACTCCTTGAACAGGGTCTCGTCGTCGAGGGCCTGTTGCATCAGCTCCCGCAGGCGGTGCAGCTCATGGGGCTGGATCTCCCCGTGGCGGGCGCGGGGCTGGAGGTCCGGGTCGCCGTAACGTTCGGTGCGGATCTCGTTGTCGATCAGGTGATCGGCAAAGGAGGAGACAAGGGCCTTGGCGTCCGGCGCGCGGAAGCCCACCGAGAAGTTCAGGGAGGGCTCGATGGCGTAGCCCTCGTGGGGGAATCCGGGCGGGATGTAGAGGATGTCGCCCGGCTCCATGATGACGTCGATGATCGCCTCGAACGGCTCGCAGTGCAGCAGGGCGGCGTGGGCGGCAAACTCGTTGAGTGGCTTGGCATCGCCGACC
>NZ_CAWMFQ010000324.1:793-5292 GCF_963866995.1 Aeromonas sp. ZOR0002
CGTCGTAGTTGTCGATGTGGGGGCCGACACCGCCGTGAGGGGTGGAGAAGCTCACCATCACATCGTCAAAGCGCCAGCCCGGGATGAACTGGAAGGGCACCGCCAGCTCGTGCACCTCGGGTACCCAGTGGTTGCACGCCTGCACCAGCACGGTCCAGTTCTCTTCCCCCAGGTGATCGTAGGATTCGAAGGGGCCGTGGGCCGCCTCCCACTGGTTGTTGAAGCGGGTGACCAGGCGCGATTCAATCACCTCTTCCATGGCCAGACCCGCCAGCTCGTCCGGGCTGATGGGATCCTGAAAGTCGGTGAAACCGCCCTTGATGAGGAGCGGGCGCTTCTGCCAGTAGTGCTCGAGGAAGTGAGCGATATCCAGATTGAGTTGGTACATGGTGCTTCTCGTATCTTGTGAGAGGGCTTGCCCAAGGCGGGCTTGGGCAAGGGCTCTGAAATGGCCCGATAGAGGGTGATCATATCAAATGGGCCAAAATCAACGGGGGCCCTGCCGTCATGACAGAGCCCCCGCCGGTTCGGTTACATCACTTATTTCAGCAGATCGACCAGACGCTGGGCGTCGCCGATGTAGTTGGCCGGGGTCAGCTTCTTCAGCTCGACCTTGACCGCTTCCGGCAGTGCCAGGGTGTCGATGAAGGTGCGCATCCCTTCGGCGTCGACGCGGCGACCACGGGTCAGCTCTTTGAGCTTCTCGTAGGGCTTCTCGATGCCGTAGCGGCGCATCACGGTCTGGATGGGTTCCGCCAGCACTTCCCAGTTGGCGTCCAGATCGGCGGCCATGGCGTCCGCGTTGGCTTCCAGCTTGGAGATGCCCTTGAGGGTCGCCTGATAGGCAATCAGGGAGTAACCCACCGCCACACCCAGGTTGCGCAGCACGGTCGAGTCGGTGAGATCACGCTGCCAGCGGGAGATGGGCAGTTTGCTCGCCAGGTGCTGGAACACGGCGTTGGCCAGACCCAGATTGCCTTCGGAGTTCTCGAAGTCGATGGGGTTGACCTTGTGGGGCATGGTGGAGGAGCCGATTTCGCCGGCGATGGTGCGCTGCTTGAAGTGGCCCAGGGAGATGTAACCCCAGACGTCACGGTCAAAGTCGATCAGGATGGTGTTGAAGCGGGCCAGGGCGTCGAACAGCTCGGCGATATAGTCGTGGGGCTCGATCTGGGTGGTGTAGGGGTTCCAGGTCAGGCCGAGAGAAGTGACGAACTCCTCGGAGAACTGGTGCCAGTCCACATCCGGGTAGGCGCTGATGTGGGCGTTGTAGTTGCCCACGGCACCGTTGATCTTGCCCAGCAGCTCCACCGCCATGATCTGCTTGAGCTGGCGCTCCAGACGGTAGGCGACGTTGGCCATCTCCTTGCCCATGGTGCTCGGGGTCGCCGGTTGACCGTGGGTGCGTGACAGCAGCGGCATGTCGCGGTACTCGACGGCCAGGCGCTTGATCTCGCCGATGAGCTTTTCGCAATAAGGCTTGATCACCTCTTCCCGGGCGGTCTTCAGCATCAGGCCGTGGGAGTTGTTGTTGATGTCTTCCGAGGTGCAGGCGAAGTGAATGAATTCGCTGACGGCGGCCAGCTCCGGGTTCACTTCCACCTTCTCTTTCAGGAAGTACTCCACCGCTTTCACATCATGGTTGGTGGTGCGCTCGATCTGTTTGATGCGGGCGGCATCCTGCTCGTTGAAGTTGCTGACGATGCCGTCAAGCACGGCATTGGCTGCCTCGCTCAGGGCAGGGACTTCCGGGATCCCGGCGTGGCTGGCCAGTTTTTGCAACCAGCGCACCTCGACTTCGACGCGAAAACGCAGCAGACCGAATTCGGAGAAGATAGGGCGCAGGGCATCGGCCTTGTCGCCATAACGACCGTCAATCGGGGAAACGGCAGTCAGCGCGGACAGCTCCATGGGGTGAACTCCTGATGATTGGTGTGGGGGTTAAAATCGTTTGGCCAGTTCCACCATCTTCTTGCGGGCGAAGATGATCTGGGTACGGCTGCCGCCGAGCTGGCGCCACAGCACCACGGCGCGGATGCCTGCGAGCAGCAGGGCGCGCACCTTGTGCTGCACCAGGGGCTGCTGCAGGAAGAGCGGGGTGCCCGCCACCTGGATGCGCGGCCCGATGGGGCTGATAAGGTCGCTGTAGATGCTCGCCATGTTGGCCAGGATCTGCTCGTCGAGCAGATCGAAATGCTGTTGCTGGCGGCCGATCTGGCTGATCCGCTCCCCCAGCATGTTGAGGATGTCCTTGCGCTTGGCGAGCTTGCGCTCCAGCGCGATCAGGCTCACCACGTAGCGGGTCAGCTCGGCATTCTTCTGGCTGCCGTCGGCCCCCAGCTGTTCCACCAGGGCGCGATAGCCGTCGCGAATGGCCAGGTGGCTGCCGAACACTTCCAGCGGCTGCGTGGGGTTGGTGACCAGAATGCTTTGCAGGCTCTCGCGCAGGGAGGCTTCGTCGCAGGAGCCGTCACGGGCCACTTTCTGCACCAGATAGGCGGCCTGGCAGATGCCTGCGAAGGCCATGGTTCTGTCTTGGAATTTGTCGCTCATATCTTCACGGCCCTGTTCTGTTCATTCACTGGCAGATGCCCGCAGCAGGTCATGATCCGGCCTTGGAATGTATCGCTCACGTAGGCTGCCTTCTGCTATTGGCTCAAACCGGATGGCTGAAACGTTGTTCGATGATACCGCCGCCCAGACACACTTCCCCGTCGTAGAAGACGGCGGACTGGCCCGGGGTCACCGCAGCCTGTTTCTCGTCGAAGATGACCCGGATGGTCTCATCGTCGATGGGCTGGATCAGGCAGGGGATGTCTTCCTGACGATAACGGGTCTTGACGGTGCAGCGGCGCGGCGCGCGAATGGGGGTGCGATCCACCCAGTGCAGCTGGCTCGCGACCAGGCCGTCGGAGTAGAGGCGGGGGTGTTCCCCTTGCGCCACCACGAGCGTGTTGCGCTCCACCTCTTTGTCCACCACGTACCAGGCCTCTTCGGTGGCATCTTTGCGACCGCCGATGCCGAGCCCCTTGCGCTGGCCCAGGGTGTGGTACATCAGCCCCTGATGCTCGCCGATGATCTTGCCGTCCACGGTTTCGATGGGACCGGGCTGGGCGGGCAGGAATTTGGCCAGGAAGTCCTTGAACTTGCGCTCACCGATGAAGCAGATGCCGGTGGAGTCTTTCTTCTTGGCGGTGATGAGATCCAGCTGCTCGGCGATGCGGCGCACCTCGGGTTTTTCCAGATCCCCGACCGGGAACAGGCTCTGACCCACCTGGGCTTCGCTCAGGGTATAGAGGAAGTAGCTCTGATCCTTGTTGGTATCGAGGCCGCGCAGCAGGCGCGGGCGGCCAGTGCTGTCGTCACGGCGCACATAGTGGCCGGTGGCGATGTAGGTGGCCCCCAGCTCTTCGGCGGCGAATTCCAGGAACGCCTTGAACTTGATCTCCTTGTTGCACAGGATATCCGGGTTCGGGGTGCGACCCGCCTTGTACTCTTCCAGGAAGTGCTCGAAGACGTTGTCCCAGTATTCGGCGGCGAAGTTGATGGTGTGGAGTTTCATCCCCAGCTTGTCGCAGACGGCCTTGGCATCAGCCAAATCCTGGGCGGCAGAGCAGTACTCGTCCGTGTCGTCTTCTTCCCAGTTCTTCATGAACAAGCCTTCGACCTGATAGCCCTGCTGCTGGAGCAGGTAGGCCGAGACGGAAGAATCCACGCCGCCGGACATGCCGACGATCACCTTGATTTGGCTGTTGTCTGTCATTAGTCGAAGTTACCAGTTCGTTTAAACGGGGCGTATTCTACCAGAGTTTTGCGCCCCCGGTCACATCTCCCTGCCGCCGTTCCCCTTGGAAGCCCGGTGGCGGGAAATCGTTTTTCTTGTCTCGGCCCCATAGCGTCAAAAAGAGCGTCCAATGGCGCTTAGATAAAGGCCTTGAGGGCCGACAGCGGCAGGCGGGTGCCGGCCAGATAGTCCTGAATGCACTGCCACACCAGGGGGCTTCGCAGGGCGGGCTTGCACTCGGCAATCTCCTCCAGGCTGAGCCAGTGACAGGCCAGTACGTCACCGTCGGGATCCTCTGGATGGTGCTGACCGGGCGACTTTTCAAGGTCGAAGATGACGGCGGTGCGCACAAAGGTGGCCTCGCTG
The DNA here is from genome assembly GCF_963866995.1 of Aeromonas sp. ZOR0002. NCBI lineage: Bacteria > Pseudomonadati > Pseudomonadota > Gammaproteobacteria > Aeromonadales > Aeromonadaceae > Aeromonas > Aeromonas sp. ZOR0002. The sequence continues at coordinate 4,944 of NZ_CAWMFQ010000324.1, forward strand.
TCCGCCGGTTTGAAGAGGTAGACCCCGAGCCAGCCGGTGGGGGCGGCGGTGAGTCCCGTCTCCTCCTTCAGCTCGCGGCAGGCCGCCTGGATGAGATCTTCTCCCGGCTCCACGTGGCCGGCGGGCTGGTTGAAGCGGCGCTTGCCCGCAATCTCCTCTTCCACCAGCAAGAAACGCCCCTGCCAGTGCACCAGGGCGGCCACGGTGAGGCGGGTGGGCAGCGGGGGGTGATCGCTCATAAGGACTCCTTGTCTTGTTGTCTGTGCCCCGGCAGGGGCGCTCGATGCAGATCCGCTGTCGCCTTCATTCAGAGGGCTTGGGGCGAGCCGGACGGCGGGCGGTGGTGCGC
>NZ_CAWMFQ010000325.1:0-3120 GCF_963866995.1 Aeromonas sp. ZOR0002
CCCACGGGCTTGACCAGCCGCAAACCGGCGGCCAGTTGCTGCTGGGTGAAGCCCAGCTCCAGCAACTCGGCTTCCGGCACCACTTCCGGCGCCTTGCAGTGATCGCAGAGTTTGCGGGCAAGGCGCTGGGCCATGATGAGGGTGACCGAAGAGGCGATGTTGAAGGCCGGCACCCCCATGTTCATCATCCGGGTGAGCGTTTCTGCCGCCGAGTTGGTGTGCAGGGTGGAGAGCACCAGGTGACCGGTCTGGGCGGCCTTGATGGCGATCTCGGCGGTTTCCAGATCCCGTATCTCCCCCACCATGACGATGTCGGGATCCTGGCGCAGGAAGGAGCGCAGGGCGCTGGCGAAGGTGAGCCCCGCCTTGGGATTGATCTGCACCTGGTTGACGCCGGGCAGGTTTATCTCAACCGGATCTTCGGCGGTGGAGATATTGACCTCGCTGGTGTTGAGGATGTTGAGGCCGGTATAGAGTGAGACCGTCTTGCCTGACCCCGTCGGGCCGGTCACCAGGATCATGCCCTGAGGTTTGGAGAGGGCGTGCAGGTACTGCGTCTTCTGCCGGTCGTCAAAGCCGAGTTGATCGATATTGAGCCGGGCGGCCGAGGAGTCCAGCAACCGGATCACGATCTTTTCGCCCCACATGGTGGGCAGGGTGTTGACCCGCATGTCCATGGATCTGTTGCGTGAGATCTTGAGTTTGATCCGGCCATCCTGGGGCAGGCGCCGTTCGGCAATGTCGAGCCGCGCCATCACCTTGAGGCGAGCCGCGAAGCGGTTGGCCAGGTTGACCGGCGGCGTGGCGACTTCGTGCAATATGCCGTCTACCCGAAAGCGGATCCGGTACTTGGTCTCGTAGGGTTCGAAATGCAGGTCGGAGGCCCCGCGCTTGATGGCATCCATCATGATCTTGTGGATGTATTTGACGATGGGGGCGTCATCGTCCGCGGTGTTGACGCTCTCGTCGAGGCGGGAACTCTCGTCGGAGACCTCGAGTTCGGAGATCTCGGCCTCGTCGATATGATCCATGCCCAGGGTATCCTGCTCGCTCTCCATCAGCTTGCCGATGGCGGCGGTCAGCTTGCTCTCTTCGACCAGCAGGGCTTCCGTATGCAGGCCGAAGCTGAAGCCAAAATCCTCCAGAGCCGACACATTGGTCGGATCGGACATGGCGATATAGAGAGTATGCCCCTGGGTGTAGATGGGCAGGACATGGTGCTTTTCAATCAGCTTTTGATTGAGGTATTTCTGCGGGATCTCGGCGAGATCAAAGGCCGCCAGATCCAGCAGAGGTACCCCATATTCCAGCTCGCAGAAATCGGCGAGGGCTTTGCTGTCGAGGATGTCGTTTTCAATCAGGAAGGTGACAAAGGGCTTGCGCTGCGCCCTGGCCTGGCTCAGATAGCGCTGCGAGTCCGGCTCACTGAGGAGGGAAGAGGCGGCCAGGCTGGTGGCCAGGCCGCTATTTAGGCTAGAGGTCATGCGTTAGCAAAGGCCATCTGTGCGGCAAGAGCCAGAAATCTGCCATATAACGTTAGAACCAGCGGATGGTACTACACCACCAGATATGGCCAGAATATAAGTGCTTGCACTATCGAAAACAGTGGACTGCCCAGTTCCCGTAATTGCCAAAGTAGTAGTGCTGACACTAACACCGCTCACGATCGCAGTATTAAACGCATTACTAACAGCCGCATTACCAGCACCAGCACAGTCTGAAGCAAGGCTGGTACCCGTGTAGCCTTGAACACAAACCTCCACAGCTGTCTTAGCGGGGCCAACGGCGGCAATTACCTCTGAAAACTTAGCCCGTTTGGTATAGGTCTTGTACGCCGGCAAAGCGATGGCGGCCAGAATGGCGACGATCGCAACGACGATCATCAATTCGATTAGCGTAAACCCTGACTGTCTTTTCATGTGAAATATCCTTTTTTCCATGTTTCCTGATAAGCACCGGTGGAATGCTATCCACGCTGGTATTTTATCCGAGCGCTTCGGGTTGGCAACAGAGGCGGGGACCTTGTTCGCCGCTTTTATGTCATTTAGTGAAATGTGTAGAAAAATCAAAGATTAAATGGCTTCCATTGGCACTTGTCATGAGGCGGGAGGGCCCATCTTCACACTCCTTATGTCGTGGGATCCTGCATAAAGAAAAGGCGCCGATGGCGCCTTTTGCAAGTTTCGAGCCCTGTAATATTTTTGGGCACGAGCAATGGATGGGGCTTGCTCAAGCCTCGACAAAGCGCATGGAGAGATCCAGTGCCCGCACATGCTTGGTCAGCGCTCCCACCGAGATGAAGTCGATCCCGGTCGCGGCGTATCCGGCAAGGGTATCGAGGGTGACGTTGCCGGAGACTTCCAGCTTGGCTCTGCCCTGATTGAGGCGAACAGCGTCCTGCATCATGGGGATGTCGAAGTTGTCCAGCATCACGATGTCGGCCCGTGCGGCCAGGGCCTGCTCCAGCTCGGCCAGGGATTCGACCTCGACTTCCACCGGTTTGTCCGGATTGAGACGGCGCGCTTCGCTGATTGCTTCAGCGATGCCGCCGCAGGCGAGAATGTGGTTCTCCTTGATGAGGTAGGCATCAAACAGACCGATACGGTGGTTTTTGCCGCCGCCGCAGGTGACCGCATATTTCTGGGCGCTGCGCAGGCCGGGCAGGGTCTTGCGGGTATCGAGCAGGCGGCAGTCAGTGCCTTCCAGCTCGGCCACATAACGGGCGGTCAGGGTGGCGACCCCGGAAAGGGTCTGCACGAAGTTCAGCGCATTGCGCTCGCCGGTCAGCAGCACGCGGGCGGGGCCATGGAGGCGGAACAGCTCCTGATTGGGGGCAAGGCGTTCACCATCTTGCACTTTCCACTCGACCTTCACTTCGCCACCGAGCTGGGCAAACACCTCGTCGACCCAGGGCTGGCCGCAGAAGACGCCCGCCTCGCGGGTGATGACTCGCGCGGTCGAGATGCGATCAGCCGGGATCAGCTGGGCCGTGATGTCGGCGCTGGCATCCGGTTGATCCAGCGCGGTGAGGGCATCGCCCAAGTCTTCGAGAAGTGCGGCGCGCACGGCGCGGCGGATGTCCTGTTGTAACATGCCTTATTCCTGCAAGGGTCTGAGAAG
>NZ_CAWMFQ010000326.1:0-1827 GCF_963866995.1 Aeromonas sp. ZOR0002
GAGCTCGGCTGGATAGCGGCGCTCGAAGCCGGTCAGCTCCACCAGCTCTAGCGCCTCCTGTACGCTGGCGGCGAGATCCCGCCCCGGCTGGGGTTTCATCTTGAGGCCGAAGGCGACGTTGTCCCACACCGTCATGTTGGGGAAGAGCGCATAGCTCTGGAACACCATGCCGATGCCCCGCTTCTGGGGCTCCTGCCAGGTGATGTCCTCACCGGCCACCCGCACCTGACCGCCATCCACCGGGGTGAGCCCGGCCAGCGCCCGCAGCAGGGTGGATTTGCCGCAGCCGGAGGGGCCGAGCAGGGTCACCAGCTCCCCCTTGCGAATGCCGAATTCAATTCCCTCGAACACCTTGGTGTCGCCGTAGGATTTGTGCAGTTGATTCACTTCTAGATGGAACATGTTGATTCACCGATGAAATCTGTTGGCTGCCCAGGTGAGCAGCAGGGTCAGCAGGAAGTAGCTCATCACCAGTGCGCTGGTGAAGTGGCCCGAGGTGGCACGCATGTTGTAGAGGTAGACCTGCAGGGTCTCGTAACGGGTGCCCACCAGCATGTTGGCAAACACGAACTCGCCGAGCAGGAAGGACAGCGAGAGAAACAGCGCCGCCAGCAGCCCCTTGCGCAGGCAGGGGATCACCACCAGCAGGAAGGCGCGGGCGCTGCTGGCCCCCAGCAGATGAGCGGCATCCATCAGATCCTTGAGCGGCACCCCTTGCAGGCTGTTGGCCAGCGCCCGGTACATGAAGGGGAGCACCACGGTGAACCAGGTCCCGATCAGGATCCACGGCGTGCCGATAATCGGCAGCACGCCGTCAGCGTAGATCTGCAGCAGCCCCACCGAGGAGACTACGGGCGGCACCGCGAAGGGGAGCAGGATCAAGAGGTTCATCCAGGGATCCAGCCTGGGGAAGTAGTAGGCCACCACCAGCACGGTAGGCACCAGCACCAGGGTGCCCAGCAACAGGGTGGCGAAGCAGACCAGGAGGCTGCGGCCAAAGGCCGCCAGAAAGCGCGGGTCGCCCCAGAGTTTGAGATACCAGTCGAGGGTAAAGCCATCCGGCAGCAGGGTCGCCCCCCAGCGAGTGGAGATGGAGTAGAGAAAGGTGGCCAGCAGCGGTAGCAGCAGGGTGGCGACCAGCGCCCCCAGCACCCATCTGGGCCAGCGCGGCGTCAAATCATGCATGGGATTGCCCCTTGTTCACATAGCTCTTTTTCAGCAGCCACTGGTTGGCGGCTGTCACCACCCCCAGCAGCACCATCAGGATCACCGCCAGCGCCGCCGCGAGATTCGGCTCGAGGAAGATGTCGCCGGAGACCAGACTGGCCACCCGGATGGTCACCAGATTGAAGTTGCCGGTGGTGAGGGCGTAGGCGGAGGCATAGGCCCCCACCGCGTTGGCAAACAGGATGATCAGGGTGCCGAGCAAGGCGGGCGTCAGCACCGGCAGGGCCACGTGCCACACATACTGCCCCTTGCTGGCGCCAAGCAGGGCGGCGGCCTGGGGCCACTCATCCTGCAGGGCGTCGAACGCCGGGTAGAGCAGCAGCAGGGCAAGCGGGATCTGGAAGTAGGTGTAAATCAGGATAAGGCCGCTGCCCGAATAGAGGTTGAAGCCGTCGATGAGGCCCCAGGATTTGAGCAGCAGGGTCACCGCACCGTTGATGCCGAGCACGATGATGAAGGCGAACGCCAGCGGCACGCCGCTGAAGTTGCCCGTCATGGTGACGAAAGCCAGCAGCACCCGCTTGACCCGCTCGCCACAGTGGCGCAGCGCCGCGGCCCCGAGGGTGCCGATGGCGAGCCCCGCCAGGCTGGCGATGCCGG
>NZ_CAWMFQ010000326.1:1933-2065 GCF_963866995.1 Aeromonas sp. ZOR0002
TCGAGACCCCAGCCATCGGTTGTCTGGACGCTGCCCACCAGCACCCACACCATGGGGGCGAGCTGGAACAGGATCATCAAGAGGACAAAGGGCAGCAGCACCAGGGCCGGCAGCCAGTGGCGGCGCACCCGG
>NZ_CAWMFQ010000326.1:2143-14615 GCF_963866995.1 Aeromonas sp. ZOR0002
ATCCGCGAGGATCTCGGTGGTGGCAGGCATCATCAGTGCACCTCGCGCATAAAGGCCGCCTTGAGCAGCGGAGGGGCTGCCGGCTTGTCGTGGGGAACTCCCAGCAGATCCGCCATCAGGGCGCAGAGCTGGGTCTGGGCGATCGCCACCCCATCCGGCCAGCGCTCGACGAAGGCATCGCCAAACAGCCAGAGCGGCACAGTGCGCTCCTCGGCCAGGGTGCCGCCATGGCTGAGATCGTTGTTCATGCCGTGATCCGAGGTGATCACCACCTGATACCCCTCTGCCAGCCACTGGGGCAGCAGGTCGGCCAGCAGGCTGTCCATGCGGCGCGCCTGATTGCGGTACTGGCGGGAATCGAGGCCAAACTGGTGGCCCGCATCGTCCACTCCCATGGGGTGGATCAGCAGAAAATCGGGGTCGTACTGGCTGCGCAGCCACTCGCCGTCCATCAGCAGATGGCTGTCGGGGTAGCCGTCATCCCAGTAGAAGCAGCCGTGCTGGATGGGCAGTTGCTCATCGTGAGTGAAGCGATCGCGGGCCGCCAGCCAGGGGCTCTGGTTGTAGAGCTCGCTCACCCAGTGGTAGGCCGCCGCTGCGGTGCGTTTGCCCGCGGCCCGGGCCAGATGGAAGATGGAGTCGTGTTGGCTCAGGCGATTCACCCCGTTGTGGGTGATGCCGCTCGCCACCGGCGGCAAGCCGGTCAGGATGCACTCGTAGAGAGGGCGAGAGAGGGAGGGCAGGGCGGCACTCAGGGTCGTATGCAGGCCGCGCTCTGCCTCCACCATGCCACAGAGGTAGCCCATGCAATGGGCTACCTCTGCTGCCAGGCCATCCACAAGTACCACTATCACCTTGTGTTGCACTGGCCGCTCCTTACTGCATGTTGATCATGACGGTTTCCTGCCACTGGCGCGGCAGGGCCTTGGAGCTCTGCTCCCAGGCGGCGTGATCCTGCACCGGCTTGGCATTGGCGTACTGCTCGGCCGGCAGCAGCTTGGCCTTGACGTCATCCGGCAGGGTCACGTTGCTGCGAATGGGGCGGGCGTAGCCACGGGCCAGGTTGATTTGACCTGCATCGGAGAGGATGTATTCCCGCGCCAGCTTGGCGGCGTTGGGGTTCTTGGCCCACTTGTTGATGATGGTGGTGTAGCCGGCTATGACGGAGCCGTCGCTCGGGATCACCACATCAAACTTCTTGGGGTCGATCTGGTCGCGGTAGTTGAGGGCGTTGAAGTCCCACAGCACCCCCACTTCCACTTCGCCTTTCTCGATGTTGGCGATGGTCGGGTCGTTCAGCGACAGACGGCCCTGCTTGGCCAGCTTGCCGAACAGATCCAGGGCGGGTTTCAGATTCTTCTCGCTGCCGCCGGTGGCATAGGCCGCCGCCAGCACGCCGTTGTTGGCCTGGGAGGCGACGCCCACGTCACCCAGGGTCACCTTGTAGTCGCCACCCAGCAGGGATTGCCAGCTGGTGGGGGCGGCCTTGACCAGATCCTTGTTGATCAGGAAGGCGATGGTGCCGGTATAGGCCAGCATCCAGTGGCCGTCCGCATCCTTGGCCCAGTTGGGAATGTCGGCCCAGGTGGAGGGCTTGTAGGGCTGGGTGACCCCCTGCTTGACCGCCACCGGGCCGAAGGCGCCGCCCACGTCGCCGATGTCGGCGGTGGCGTTGGCCTTCTCGGCGGCGAACTTGGCGATCTCCTGGGCGGAGCTCATGTCGGTATCCTGATGCTTGATGCCGTAGATGCTGCCGAGCTGCTGCCAGGTATCCTTCCAGTTGGCCCAGCTGTCCGGCATGCCGACGCTCTGGAGCTGGCCCTCACCGCGGGCGGCTTTTTCGAGATCCGCGATGTTCTCGGCGGCAAACAGCGGTTGACTGATGGCCACCAGGGCCAGTGCACTTGCGATCACGCTTTTCATCATCCCATCCCTCTGGACTAGGTCAGTTAAGGTTCGAGAGGGATGCTAGAGGGGAAATATGACGGTGGCGGGGCGCTTTGATGGCAGTTTCGTGACAATCGCCCTGTCATGGCGCTGTCATCAGGGGCGGTTACAACTCGGGGTCGACAACCTCTGGTCTACTCCAGTGGTGTGCAAATCCGAATGACCGACAGGGATGTGACAGTGACAGAGCGATTGAGTGAACAGGGGATGGCCGATGGCCGCACACCCTCCAAGTGCGAACAGATTTGCCGGACCCTGCGCCGCTATATCGGCAGCGGACACCTGGCGGCGGGGCAGCAGCTGCCCGCCGAACGGGCCCTGAGCGAGCGATTCGCCACCACCCGCATCACCATCAAGGAGGCACTCTCCAGCCTCGAGGCGGACGGCCTCATCTACCGGGCCGAGCGGCGCGGCTGGTTCGTGGCGCCGCCTCGCCTCACCTACGATCCCGCCATCCACACCCACTTTCACCAGTGGATTGGCGAGCAGCAGCGCACCGCCGAGACCCGGGTGCTGGCCCATGGCAACCAGCTTGCCAGCAGCGAGTTGTGCCGCTGGATGGGTCTGGAACCCTTTACGCCGCTCTACGAGATCCGCCGCCAGCGGCTGATCGACGGTCGCCCCGTGCTCCACGTCAGCCATCACCTGCTGGCGAGCCGCTTCCCCGGCATCGCCAGCGCTCCTCTGGCCAGCTCCCTCACCGAGCTTTACCGGCAGCGCTATGGCATAGGCCAGGGCTGGGCGAGCCTCGAGATCACCCCCTCGGCGGCCCGGGGAGAGATAGCCCGCGCCCTCAACCTGGCCCAGGGGAGCGCCGTGCTGCGCTTGGTGCGGGTCAATCATGACGAGGAAGGGAAGCTGGTGGATTGCGACATCGAGCACTGGCGACCGGACGCCATCCGCATCTGCCTGGATACCCGGGCACTGCAACCGCTCGCCACCGGCGCGCGGCAGGTGCAACTGGCAGAGTAGCGGCGTTCTGGCGCTGACATGGCGGATCCCGCAGGATCCACCGGGATCAGTTGTCGATGTTGGGGATCAGATCGTCGAAGCTCTGGTAGCCGCAGTCCGCCAGTTGCAGCGACATGGTGTAGGTCTTGCTGCCCTCCCGCTGGCCGATGGCGGGGCGGTTGAGCTTGAGCTCCTGATGCCAGTACTCCTTCATGCGATCGATCAGCGCCATGGCCTCGCTCTCCCCCAGATGGAGCTGGCACAGGGCCATGTAGTTGTTGGGCCTGTGCATGTTCTCCACCAGATAGTCCCCCAGCACCGACATGGCCTGGCGCGCCTGCTGGCGGGCGAAGCGGCTGTGCTGCTCGAAGCTGATGCGCTCGCTGATGAGGAAGTGGTAGCTGTTGTCGATGCCAAGCTGCAGGATGCCGAGTTTCTCCAGCTTGCGCAGATAGAGGTAGCAGGAGGCATCGGTCAGGCCGTACTCCCGCTTGAGATCGATGAGGGTCTTGTCGCGCCAGAAGATGTTGGCGAGGAAGGCATAAAGCCCCGGCTCCTTGTGAAACGCCTCATCCTGCTCCTGGGTAAAGACGGCCCGGCGGCTCTGGGCATCCTGGGTCCGGTCCAGCAGCTCTTCGAAGGAGAGTCCCACCAGATGGCAGATCTCCAGCAGGGTGTCGAACGGCAGGGAGGGCTTGTTCATCATGCGCTTCACGGTGGCGATGGAAACCCCCATGGCTTCTGCCAGGGTCTGATAGCGGATCCCCTTGTCGGTCAGGGTTTTCTTCAGGGTGTCGAGGATGTGATTGGCCAGTGTCTGGCTGTAGGTCATGCAACTATTCCTTTATCTGCATTTTTAGTCGTGTCAGAAATTGAGTGGTTTGTCTGTATCGGGCTCAAATTTTGACACCTAGAAAAACCAGAGGAGGGTAACCCGGTGATAATGGCGGAAATGGCCTGACCAGTTGTGGTGCAAGGTGGCAGAAAGTGACACTCGGTGGTGCATATCCTTCAACCTTTCAACATTTTGCTGGTGATGCATATTACATCGCACATAATTCAACACGAATCGGATTCAATACCTTCCTGGTTGAGAAAACGATTGTTTGCTTCCAATTTAAGGGTTTTTTTAACCGTAAGGTTTTATTCTTTCCTGGCATTGAGCGGAACTCGCAAGAGGTCCGCTTTTTTTCTTTTCTCCGAATCTGAGCCCGTCGTCAAGAATGGGGCGCAGTTTTGGTACTTCCTGCGCCACCGACCCCGGAAGGCAGTCCTTTATTCCCCCTGACCGGCAAACAGCTTGGGGATCTCCCGCACCAGCCAGCTCTTGGCCTTGCCCATGGTGTCTCGCCGCCAGGCCAGCACGACCTGGATCTGGTGGCGATATTCGGGACTGATCACCTTGAGTCTGCCCGCCTTGATGTCCTCTTCAATCCAGCGTTGCGGCATGGTGCCGATGCCGAGCCCCGCCAGCAGGGCGTCCCGCTTCTCCCCCATGGTGCTGACGGTCAGGCGCGGCTGCTTGTCGAGCAGGCGGTAGGTGAGCACCGGCTTGCGCAGTGCCGTGTCGGCCACCGCGATGGCGCGATAGCGGCGCAGGGTCTCGTCCGCCAGGGGCTCGGGTTCCTGATGCAGGGGGTGATCGGGGTGGGCGACGTAGAGCATCACCTCCTCCCTGAGCACCTGGTGCTTGATGCCGGACATGGCGATATCGGCATTGAGGGAGAAGATGAGCAGGTCGGCGCGGCCATCTTCCAGGCACTCCCAACTGCCCGCCAGCACCTCGGCGCGAAACCTCAGCCGGGTATCGGTCTGTTCGGCCAGCCGATCCACCAGGGGGTAGAGAGCCTGTACCGGCATCAAGGCATCGACGGCGATGGTGATGTCGGTCTCCCAGCCACGGGAGAGGGCCCGGGTCTCCCCCACCAGGTGCTCGGCCGCCTCCAGCAGCACCCGGCCCCGCTCCAGCAGCATGCGGCCCGCCGGGGTGAACTTGGTCCTGTGGCCGCTGCGGTCGAACAGCATGGCGTCCAGCTCGTCTTCCAGCTTTTGTACCGTGTAGCTCAGCGCCGAAGGCACCTTGCCCAGCTCGTCGGCCGCCGCCGCGAAGCTGCCACGACGGTCGATGGCGTCCAGCACCCGGATCGCCTCCAGGGTCAGCGCCCGCTCCTTGTTCGATTCCTTGGCCATATCCAACCTTCAATTTTTTTGAATGTGTTTACCAGATTATCTCGCTAACAACTTAGGGGAAGTCACTTTAATATTCAATCAACGCTTAGGCAGGAACGCCTGGCAGCCAAATAAAAGGTAGTTCCGGGCTGAGACATCCCCAAACACGATGTCTGATGTCAGCAAAAGAACAACATAGTATTTGAATGATCTCTTGCATGGATGCATTGATTCGGGCCCAAGGGGCCTTGGCAATGACATAAAACCCAAGAGAGTGAATGAACATGAAAAACGTAATCAAGATGCTGGCCGTTGCAGGCCTGATGACCGCAGGTGCCGCCCAGGCTTCCGTTCCCGCTGACTTCAATGCCGCCCCGGGCGTGCTGTTCGTCAACTGGAGCGCCACCGCCGCGATGGACGGCAAGGCCAACCCCATGCTGGAGGTGCGCGACGAGTCCGGTGATCTGCTGGCTTCTGTCCACGCCAACCTGATGGGCACCCAGCAGGTCGCCATCCCGAGCCGTACCCAGGGCAACCTGACGGTGAGCCTGGGCAACGAAAGCAGCAGCTACCGCATCCCCTTCGGTCTGGGTGACGGTCGCCAGCGTTAATGAACCAACTTGGTCAGTGAGGAGCACACCATGATGAAATTGAGAGCCGCAGAAGCACGGGGCAAGGCCAACTTTGGCTGGCTGGATGCCCGTCACAGCTTCTCCTTCGGTCACTACTATGACCCGGAATGGATGGGACACTCTGCCCTGCGGGTCATCAATCAGGATCTGGTGGCGCCGGGTGGCGGTTTCGCGACCCACCCTCACGCCAACATGGAGATCCTCACCTGCGTGCTGCAAGGCACCATAGAGCACAAGGACAGCCTCGGCCACGCCGAGCAGATCCCGGCGGGGGATTTCCAGCTGATGAGCGCAGGGTCCGGCATCCGGCACAGCGAGTACAACCCCTCGCAGACCGAGCCGCTCTCCCTGCTGCAAATCTGGATCGAGCCGAATGAACACGGCACGACCCCGGGTTATCAGCAGAAGAAGATTGAAAACAAGCCCGGGATGACGCTGGTGGCGTCACCGGACGGCGAGGCGGGATCCTTCAGGATCCGCCAGCAGGCCAGAGTGTGGCGTCTGCAGCTCGCAGAAGGGGAGACCCTGGAGTGGGCACTGCAAGGGCGTCATGGTTACCTGCACATGATTTCAGGGGAGCTGACCGGCAACGGTCTGGCTGCCCGACCCGGCGACGGGCTGCTCAGCCGCGACGAGTCGAGCTGGGTGCTCACCGCCTCCAGGGGGAGTGAAGCCCTGCTGTTTGACCTGCCTTGATAGAAAAATCTTGGCGAAATGAATGAGTTAACAATTAGCTTTTACACTGTAAATACCATGATGGTAAGCAAAGGAATATGACGATGGACAAGATGAAAGATGTGGCACTGCTGGTGGGTCGTGTACTGCTGGCGCTGATGTTCGTGATGGCTGGTTGGGGCAAGATCGGCGGTTACGCCGGTACCCAGGGTTACATGGAAGCCATGGGCGTGCCCGGGTTCATGCTGCCCCTGGTGATCCTGCTGGAGCTGGGTGGTGGTCTTGCCATCATGCTGGGCCTGTTTACCCGCAGCCTCTCCGTGTTGCTGGCCGGTTTCACTCTGATGGCCGCCTTCATCTTCCACTATCAGCCTGCCGAGCAGATGCAGATGCTGATGTTCATGAAGAACGTCTCCGTGGCCGGTGGTTTCCTGGCCCTGGCGGCGGCCGGTGCAGGGGCTTTCAGCCTGGATGCCCGCCTCGGCAAGCACTGGTAATACCCTGACGTTTCAAGTTTTCCAACGCCTTTTGGCCGGTGCCCTGCACCGGCTTTTTTGTGCCTGCTTCCCGGGGATGTCATCTGTGTGACGGCGCGCAGTCCGGAGGCCACAAGTGCCTTTTGCATCTTATCCCCCGATCCCCGACAATCCCGATTCGCGTGCCGTGACGGGAATGCCAGAGAGTGTCCCCCCGCGCACCCCCTCTTCATGAAATTGGCGGGAGTCGTCCATGTTTACCCTCTACCACTCCAATCAGCTGGATCTGCTCAAAGAGCTGCTGGTGAGCCGCATCCGGCAGGCTCCGCTCTCCCACCCCTTCGATCGGGAGCAGATCCTGGTGCAGAGTCCCGGCATGGCCCAGTGGCTCAAGCTGGAGCTGGCCAAGGCGTTCGGCATCGCCGCCAACATCGACTTTCCCCTGCCCGCGAGTTTCATCTGGGAGATGTTCACCCGGGTGCTGGCGGACGTGCCGCGCCAGAGCCCCTACAACAAGGGAGCCATGAGCTGGCACCTGATGACCATTCTGCCCACCCTGCTCGGCAGACCCGCCTTTGCGCCCCTCGCGGCCTATCTGGGGGGCAGTGACGGGGAGGCGCCGGAGCAGGTGCGGCTCTGGCAGCTCTGCCAGAAGGTGGCGGATCTGTTCGACCAGTATCTGGTCTACCGGCCGGACTGGATCGCCCGCTGGGAAGAGGGGGAAGGATTGAGCCAGGAGCTGGCCGGAGTGAGCGGTCAGGATTGGCAGCCCGAGCTCTGGCGCGAGCTGGTGGCCCGCACCCTGGCCCTCAGCCCCAGCGGCTACCACCGCGCCAACCTCTACGAGGCCTTCATCCACGAGCTGGAGCGCACCCGGGATCTGCCGGGCAGGCTGCCGCAACGGGTCTTCGTGTTTGGCATCTCGGCCCTGCCGCCCCGCTATGTGGAGGCCCTGCTGGCCCTCGGCAGCCGCCCCGAGGTGGAGGTGCACCTGTTTGTGACCAACCCCTGCCGCTACTACTGGGGGGATTTGCTCGATCGCAAGACCCTGGCGCGCCTCGAAAACAAGCTCAAGCCCGGCACGGATCTCGAGACCCTGCAGGGCCCCGCCAACCCCTTGCTCGCCTCCATGGGCAAGCTGGGGCGCGACTACCTGCACCAGCTGATGGAGCTGGAGGTGCCGCAGATCGAGGCCTTCGTCGACATCGAGGATCGCGACGATGAGGGCAAGGTCACCTTGCTGCGGGCCATCCAGAAAGACGTGCTGGAGCTGGCGGAACGGGGGGCCGGCGAGTTCAGTCTCGATGCCAGCCACCACAAGAGCCCTGTCAGCCTGGATGACGGCACTTTGCAGATCCACGCCTGCCACGGCCCCATGCGGGAGCTCGAGGTGCTGCATGACCGGCTGCTGGCCCTGTTCGAGCAGGATCCAACCCTCACCCCCAAAGACGTGGTGGTGATGATGCCGGACGTCAACAGCTACGGCCCCTACATCCAGGCCGTCTTTGGCAAGGAGGGCGGCAAGGGGCGGGGCGGGGCCCGCGGCCAGATCCCCTTTGCGATCTCCGATCGGGCGGCGAGCCAGGAGAGCCCGCTGCTGCAAAGTTTCCTCGCCCTGCTCAGGCTGCCGAACGCCCGCTTCGGGGCGGGGGAGCTGCTCGCCATCCTGGAGGTGCCCGCCGTGCTGCGCCGCTTCGAGCTGGACGACGACGAGTTCAACGTGCTGCGGCGCTGGGTGCAGGAGACCGGCATCCGCTGGGGGCTGGATGACGACTATCCCGAGCGCTTCGCGCTGCCGCGTCTGTCCGGCAACAGTTGGCTGTTCGGCCTGCGGCGCATGCTGCTGGGCTTTGCCATGGGGGACGGGGAGCCGGTGGCGGGGATCCTGCCTTATGCGGACATCGAGGGGCAGCAGGGGCTGATCCTCGGCAAGCTAGCCTGGTTCGTCGACTCCCTGGCGGAGTTTCTGCCCAAGCTGCAACAGGCGCAGCCGCTGGCTGAGTGGCACGCCTGCCTGCTGGCGCTGCTGGAGCGCTTCTATCTCGCCGACGAGGATGAAGAGCGCCAGCTCCAGCTCATTCGCAGCCAGCTCACCGACTGGCAGGCTCAGCTCGGCGAGGCCCGCTTCGAGCAGGCCATCAGTGCCGACCTGTTGCAGGACTACCTCGGCAGCGTGCTGGGGGAGTCCCGCTCCAGCCAGCGCTTCCTCGCCGGTCAGGTCAACTTTTGCACCCTGATGCCGATGCGTTCCATTCCCTTCCGCCAGGTCTGCCTGCTCGGCATGAACGACGGCGTCTACCCGCGCACCCTGCCCCCCATGGGCTTCGATCTGATGGCGGTGGCCTCGCGGCGAGGGGACCGATCCCGCCGGGATGACGACCGCTACCTCTTCCTCGAGGCGCTCCTCAGTGCCCAGCAGGGGCTCTACATCAGCTATCAGGGGTTCAGCGCCCAGGACAACAGCGAGAAGGTACCCTCCGTGCTGCTGGCGGAGCTCATCGACTACGTGCGCCAGGGCTTCGTGCTGGCGGGGGATGAAGATCTCGACGATGACACCTCGGGCCGGCGGCTGCTCGAACACCTGATCGTGGCGCACCCCCTCACCCCCTACAGCCCGGCCTACTTTTACCCCGAGCCCGGCTCCGGTCTCTTCACCTATGCCGCCGACTGGCTGCCGGCCCTGAGCCCCGAGCGGGGGGCCGCCAACTTCCAGAGCGGCGATCTGCCCCTGCCTGCGGAGTGGGGCAGGGAGCAGGGGCTGGAGCTGGCGGAGCTGCTGCGCTTCTATCGCCAGCCCGCCAGGTACTTCCTCAACCGCCGCCTCAAGGTGTGGTTCGAGCTGGAGGAGGCGACCATCGAAGACAGCGAGCCCTTCGAGCTGGACGGCCTGCAGCACTATCAGCTCAAGGCGCTGCTGCTGGATGCCCATCTGACCGAAGGGGAGAGCGAGGCCCGTCGTTACCGGCTGCAACTCTCCGGCCTGTTGCCGCAAGGGTGGTTCGGCAGCCTGCTGCTGGAGGAGATCGACGGCGAGATGGGCAAGCTGGCGGCGCGGCTGCGCCCCTGGACGGGGGACAAACAGGCGGTGGAGATCGACATCGCCCTGGCCCAGGGGCAGCTTCAGGGCTGGATAGACACCCAGAAGGGACGAGCGCTGGTGGTCAAACCCGGCAGCTTCAACGGCAAGGATCTGCTGCTGGCCTGGATCCAGCACCTTTGCCTCTCATTGAGCAGCGCCCCCGGCGACACCCTGCTGTTCGATGCCAAACAGAGTCTGCGGCTGCCGAGGCTTGCGGCGGACGAGGCGCGGCCCAGGTTGGCGGCCCTGGTGGCCCTCTGGACCCAGGGGATGAAGCGGCCGCTGCCCTTCTTCCCGAGCACCGCCTGGGAGTGGCTCAGGGCGATCGAGAAGGATCCGGCAAAGCCGGAGGAGGCCGACAAGGCGGCACTTGCCCGCTTCAACGGCGGCTACATGGTGACGGGAGAGGGGCAGGACGTCTATGTCGCCCGCTGCTTCCCGGAACTCGATGACGAGGTGCTGGCCCAGTTGCAGGGGCTGGCCCGTGAACACCTGACCCCGCTCCATCAGGCGCTGGAGGAGTTGCAATAATGGCTAACCCGCTCAATCCCCTGCGTTTTCCCCTCTATGGCGAGCGGCTGATCGAAGCCTCCGCCGGGACCGGCAAGACCTATACCATCGCGGGCCTCTATCTGCGCCTCTTGCTGGGCCACGGCCCGGTTATCGAACAAACAGGCGAGGAGGGGGGAGACGCCGGTCAGCCCTGTGCCCACGAGCGGCCCCTGTCGGTGACCGAGATCCTGGTGGTGACCTTTACCGAGGCGGCCACCGCCGAACTGAGGGGGCGGATCCGCGCCCGCATCCACGAGGCGCGCCTCGCCTTTATGCGCGGCAAGGTCGTCGATGAAGACAAAGACCCATTGTTAGCTGGGCTGCTCAAGGAGGTGGAGGATCACGATCTGGCGGCTCGTCGCCTGCTGGCCGCCGAGCGGCAGATGGACGAGGCCGCGGTTTTCACCATCCACGGCTTCTGCCAGCGGATGCTCAGGCAGAACGCCTTCGAGTCGGGCGCCCTCTTTGAAACCGAATTTTTGACCGACGACAGCCGGCTCCGGCTGCAGGCGGTGAGTGACTACTGGCGCGCCGAGTTCTATCCGGTGGATCAGCCCCTGGCCCGGGCGGTGCGAAGGCTCTGGCCGAGCCCCGCCGCCCTGCTGCGGGAGATGGGGAGCTGGCTCGACAACGACGAGCTGGAGATCCGCCCGGTGGCGGGGGACGAGACCCTGGCGGCGCGGCACAGCGTCGCCATGGCCCGCATCGGGGCGGTGAAAGCCGGGTGGCTGGCGCAGACGGACGAGATCCGCCGCCAGACCGAGGGGCAGATCAGCCGTTACACCGGCAAGAACTATGAGGGCTGGCTTGCCAAGATTGGCAACTGGGCGCAGGACGAGACCAGCGGCTACGTCCTGCCCAAGGAGCTGGAGCGCTTCGGCCAGCAGGCGCTGGAGGAGAACCTCAAGAAGGGGGGAGCGGTGCCCACCCTGCCGCTCTTTGGCGAGATAGACGCCCTGCTGGCGAGCCGACCCGGCATCCGGGATCTCGTCTTGCAGCGGGCGGCCAGGGTGGTGCGCAGCCGAATGCAGGAGAGCAAGCGCCAGGCCCATCAGCTCTCCTTCGACGATCTGCTGCGGGATCTCGACGGGGCGCTCGGCTCGGGCCTGGGGGAGCGGCTGTGCGAGCGCATCCGCGCCACCTACCGGGTCGCCATGATCGATGAATTCCAGGATACCGACCCCCAGCAGTACCGCATCTTCCATCGCCTTTACGGCGGTCACCAGGACACGGCGCTCCTGATGATCGGCGACCCCAAGCAGGCCATCTACGGCTTTCGTGGCGCCGACATCTTTACCTACATCCAGGCGCGGCGAAATGTGAGCGCCCACTACACCCTCGGGCGCAACTGGCGCTCAAGCCGCGCCCTGGTGGCGGCGGTCAACGGCCTGTTCGAGCGGGCGAAGGATCCCTTCATCTACGAGGCGGACATCCCCTTCCTGCCGGTGGAGGCGCAGGGCAAGAGCCGGGCACTGCTGATCGAGGGGCAGACCGCCCCCGTGCTGCACTGCTGGCAGCTCACCGGTCAGCCCACCTTCAACAAGGGGGAGTACCAGAGCAGGATGGCCCGCGCCACGGCGGCG
Source organism: Aeromonas sp. ZOR0002 (assembly GCF_963866995.1). NCBI lineage: Bacteria > Pseudomonadati > Pseudomonadota > Gammaproteobacteria > Aeromonadales > Aeromonadaceae > Aeromonas > Aeromonas sp. ZOR0002. The sequence continues at coordinate 14,208 of NZ_CAWMFQ010000326.1, forward strand.
GAGATCCATCGCCTGCTCACGCGGGCCCGGGAGGGCAAGGCGATGCTCGGCAGCGAGCCGGTCAGGGCCGGGGATATCGCCGTGCTGGTGCGCACCGGCGCCGAGGGCAAGCTGGTGCAGCAGGAGCTGGCGCGCCTTGCCATCGCCTCCGTCTATCTGTCGAACCGCGAGAGCGTGCTGGCCCAGGTGGAGGCGCGGGAGATCCTGCTGATCCTGCACGCCTGCCAGAACCCGAGCGATGAGCGAAGCCTGCGGGCGGCGCTCGCCACCGGCCTGTTCGATCTCGATGCCAGGGCCCTGGACGCGCTGGCCTCTGACGAGCGGGCCTGGGAGAGCGCGGTGCAGGAGTTCATGGGATACCGCGCGGTCTGGCATCGCCACGGGGTGCTGGCCATGCTGCGGGCCCTG
>NZ_CAWMFQ010000327.1:0-315 GCF_963866995.1 Aeromonas sp. ZOR0002
GCCCCACCAGAGTGCCGCACACCAGACAGACCAGGATGTTCTCCCAGCCAAGGGGCGCTATGTCCCACCAATCAGTCGTCATCATATCCACCTCTGCTATCGATGCTTGTTATCCGGCCGCGCTCTGCCCCCGGTTTTCCAGCCGCTGGCGGAAGGCCCGGGCGAGGCGCTCGTAGAGGTCCTTTGCCTCTCTGTCCTCAATATCGCCACGTATCCAGGGATTGTCGATGATTTCCAGCAGCACGCAGTCACGCCCCTGCTGACGCAGATCGACCCCGAACAGGCCGTTGCCGAGCTGATGAACGGCACGGCGGG
>NZ_CAWMFQ010000328.1:0-4986 GCF_963866995.1 Aeromonas sp. ZOR0002
AGCGTAAACAAGACACCGGTTTGAGGCCGGTGTCAGGTGATAGCTAGATCTGTACAGGTAGGTGGCCCTACTTTCAATTTAAAGCAGCATTTCTATTTCCTTATCTAAAATTTCCTCCTTAGCTAATTCGGATAAAAAATTATTTATTTTGTTCTTTGATAGTACATTGATAGGTGATGTGGATTTTAACGAAAGCATAGACTCAATTAGACAATCTACTATATAGTCCTTCGTGAGTGTAATAAACTGTGTATTTTCGTTTAAATCGAACCATTCATTCATCTTAGCCGATTTTAAAACAATGTCGCTATATGTGGCAAGAATGGTTTCTGGATAGGTAATTTGTGTGACACCTAATAGTTTAAATAACTCTTCTAAACTATAGCTGTCACAAATATGATTGTATGCATAGTGATGGAAGGGGGTGTTATTCTTGTTATCTAGTCTTGCGAATCCAAAGAAATAAAATTGTTCATTAATGACTATTTTCCTAGTCCTTGACATATAGCTCATCGTATTGGTATTAGATAGGGACACGTGTAAGGCCAATCCTTCTTTTTGTTCCTCTGTATCATCGTCAGAGAAAACAACACTATTATCACTAATCATGGCATTAATGAAATCCTGATCAAATATACCAACTTTATAATTTGCTAGCAGATTGCATGAAACAACTAGATTATTAAAATAGTCGCTCTCTTTTACTCTATCATTCACGAAAGTGGCGAGTGATTTTGTTATAACCTTGTTGTAGAGCAACCTGTTTATATCGTGAACAAAATCCATTATTTTCGAAAAGGATGAGAATGAGTCGCATCTCAGTATCATTGAAAGTTTATTATAACTTTCGGAGTGGTATACAATGTATTCCGCTGCGAAATACTCTAAGATTGTCTTATGTATGAACTTGTATTCATTTCCTTCTTTCAGCATCAGTGGAACCGACACAAGTAAGTCTGTAATGAAATTGTTGGTAGAGCTTGGCTTTATATCGGTTAATCTTATGGCTTGATCTAAAATTAAGGAAAATGAGCTTTTCTCTGAGAATGAAACTTTTCTATGTACAGTCATTAAATAACAAAGTGCTCTTACAAGTTTTCTAAAGTCTTCATAATCAAGGAGGGATTCTTTTTTTCTGCTAAAGCCACCTTTATTAATGAGGTCATGGCCTTTATATAGAGCTTGATAAACATCATCATAAAAAGTACAAAGGCGATCCGCAATTGAATTGTTGAAACCAAATGTTTTATATAAGAGCGAAACAATTAATGGGGTTTTTAAAAAGTTCGATGGTACTTTATCAAGCTGTAATATTAAATCCCTCCCGACATTTGATGATGAGCATTTATCATACCTCAAGAGTAACGACTTAACTTGTTCAATATTGAGTTCTTCGAATTTAAGTAAGTTGCTATTTATTAAATCTGGTAAACCTTCTTGTGGCCTTGATGTAAGTAGAATTGAATTATTATATCATTTACTTGATAAAGTATGAATCTGATTGGCAACTTGTTCTTGGATATGTGGATCTACTTCATCAAAACCATCTAATATTATTATGAATTTATTTATGGATAGTAGACGGTAAAATAAATCTCGAGAAAATTTTTTCCACGGGAAATCTAATTCCCTTGCCAAAAGTTCAATCAAGTCAGAGTCAGGATTTATTTTTCGCAAGTCAAATAAAATAGGTATTTTTTCACTTTTATACAAAACTTCATGAACTAAGTATCTAGAGAAAGTTGTTTTACCCATCCCAGCGCTATCAATAATTATATAAGCGCCATTTTCATTTTTTAGTTGACTGACAATATCAAAAGTTTTTGAATCATGAGTGTCTGAAATCGTTTCTCTAAAATAATCATTTTTTTCTATTTCAATTAAAGTTAATGGTTCATAAATCTTTATGAAATCCAGCTTGTGCTGCGGGAATGCTACTGTTGTTATTTCACTAACCCTTTTAGATACTTTTTCAAAATATAGGTGTAAAGATTTAGCTATGTTCTCTGGTTCTAAATCCTTTGCCATTTCCTTTTCTAGAAAATAATTTTTAATATTGTTAATTTTATGTTCAAAAATATTGGAGATTACCCCTCCAACACCATTGGCGGTTGAAACTATCAATTCGTCTGTCATAAGTTTGTCTCTAAAAAATCATCGAATTAATTGTCTGCATATTGTTTGACTTAACAGTAGACAATCTCCATCAGGCCATTGCCCCCTGGATTACAGCTTCCAATGCGCTTCATTGACCAACGGGCGGGGCCCGGATGGTGCTATAGGCGCCGAATGGCCAGCATAGCCTCAAGCCTCATACGCAAACCAGTCGAAAATTGACGCAACTGTCGACAAGCGCTGATTTTTTGCGCCATCTCACCAATCTGGTATTTCGTCTATTAGCAGGGCAGGCATGGGCCTTGCGAGCACGGCGGCACTTTGGTTGTCATCAAGCAAGGGGACTATAGTGCAGCGAGGCAAGAGTGCCTCGTTTGGCCCGCGTGAGTGGGGGCCAACCACAATGGATAGAACGATGGGAGTGTGACATATGAAGCGGATCCTGATGGTGTTGAGTCTGTGTGTGACGGTCATGGGCATGGGAATGGGGGTAGCCCAGAGCGCGACCTCTGGCGCGCAGCAAGAGTGCGAGGCCCAGGTGGCGGTGAAGAAGCTGGCGGGTGCCGCCAAGACCAGCTTTGTGAGCAAGTGTGTCAAGGATGCCTCCGCCAGTGCCAAGGCGAGCCAGTGCGAGAAAGCGGCCGCCGACAAGAAGCTGGCCGGTGCGGCCAAGAACAGCTTCGTGCAAAAGTGCGTGAAGACGGACGGGGCCGCCGACAAGGCGACCCAGTGCGAGAAGGCGGCGGCGGACAAGAAGCTCGCCGGGGCGGCCAAGAACAGCTTTATCCAGAAGTGCGTCAAGACCACCTGAGCCTGGGGCCAGGGGTGAGCGAGCGCCTTGGGAAGGGGCTCGCCTAAGGGATAGAGAGGGGCCATAGGCCCCTCTCTTGTTGTGATGCCGGTCTGTGGTGCCCAAGCAAGATGGACGTTATCCCGGCGCCCTTGGCAAGGGCGGCGCAAGGCCCCTTGAGGGAGAGCCGCGCCGATCCGCCTTTTTTTGATTAATTTTATATCCATTAAAAAACAATCAGTTGTTGGCATTCTGTTGGCTTTTTTTCAGGTTTTTTCATTTTTTGGGAAATCTTTTCCCCCCTCGTCCGGTTCTATTGAACGTAGCCGGATGAGATGCGCCGGAGACATCACTCTCGACAACAAGGAATAGAGACATGAACGTGAAAAAGAGTACTGCCATCGCCTCTGCCATGACGGGTCTGCTGGCCCTGGGTGCCCAGTTCATCGCCGCGCCGGCCATGGCTGCGGATGACAAGGAGAAGTGCTACGGCGTGGTCAAGGCGGGCAAGAACGACTGCGCCACCAAGGGCGGATCCTGCGCCGGCACCGCCAAGATGGATGCCCAGGGGGATGCCTTCGTGGTGGTGCCCAAGGGGCTGTGCGAGAAGCTCGCTGGCGGGTCCCTGCAACCCAAGTAAGCCGCATGCCATGGTGTGGCGCCCGCCACATCATGGCCCTATCTATTGAGAGCCCAGCCATGAACCCCTTGATCGGTATCGGTTTACGCCCCCCGCACTACGACGAGATCCGCCACACCCTGCCCGGAGTGGGCTGGCTTGAGGTACACAGCGAAAACTACTTCGAGCGCCACAGCCAGGGCTTCGAGGTGCTGGCGGAGCTTGCGAGGCACTACCCAGTGAGCCTTCACGGAGTCGGCATGTCGCTGGGCTCCGCCGATCCTCTCGATGCCGGGCACCTGCGCCAGCTGGCAGCCCTGGTGGCGGCCATCTCGCCGGTGCGGGTGTCGGAGCACCTGAGCTGGGGCAGCATCGGCGGGCGCTATTTCAACGATCTGCTGCCCATGCCCTACACCCGGGCCGCTCTTTTGCACATGAGCGACAAGATAGATCGGGTGCAGCAGACACTGGGCAGACAACTGCTCATCGAGAATCCCTCCTCCTACCTGCAACTGGCGGGGGAGATGGGGGAGGCCGAGTTTCTGGCCGAGCTGGCTGGGCGCAGCGGTTGCGGCGTCCTGCTCGATCTCAACAACCTCCATGTGAGCGCAGTCAATCACGGCCTGGAGGTGGACGACTATCTGGCGACTATCGACCTCGACACGGTCGGCGAAATTCACCTGGCCGGTTTTACCGAGAAGCACCTGCCTCAGGGGCCCCTCTATATCGACACCCACAGCACCCCCGTGGCCGAGCCCGTCTGGGCGCTCTACGAGCAGGTCTGCCAGCAGCGCGCCATCCCCACCCTGATTGAATGGGATCTGGCGATCCCCCCGCTGCCGGTGCTGCTGGGAGAGGCGCAGCGTGCCAGCGAGATCCTGAGCGCGGCGCAGCAAACATCCAGGGAGGCCGCCCATGTCTGAGCTTGTTTCCCCGCAAGGTACTTTTGCGAGCGGTCTGCTCGGGGAGGCCACTTATGTCTGAGCTTGTTTCCCCGCAAGGTACTTTTGTGAGCGGTCTGCTCGGGGAGGCAGTCCATGTGTGAGCTTGCTTCCCTGCAACGCGCTTTTGCGAGCGGTCTGCTCGGCCAGGATGATGCCATCCTCGGGCACATCCAGCCGGGACGCTTTGCCCCCGACGCCCTGTTGCAGATCTATCGCAACAACTTCATCCTCGGCCTCACCGAGGTGCTCGCCAGCAGCTACCCCGCGGTACGCGCCATGGTTGGCGAGACCTTCTTTGAGGCGGCGGCACGAGGGTTCGTGCTGGCGGCACCTCTGGAGGAGGGGAGCGTCATGGACTACGGGGAGGGTTTTGGCGACTGGCTGGCACGCTTGCCCACCACGGCCGCGTTGCCCTGGCTCGGGGATCTGGCCCGCTTCGAGTGGGGGCTGGAGCGGGTCTCGCTGCTTGCGCCAGAGACGCGGCGCTGGCCCGCCGAGCGGCTTGCCGCCATGACCCC
>NZ_CAWMFQ010000329.1:0-1239 GCF_963866995.1 Aeromonas sp. ZOR0002
AAGGAGGGGGTCACTGGTTCGAGCCCAGTAACGACCACCATATTGAAAAGCCCGCAGCGATGCGGGCTTTTTCGTTTCCGTCTCCCATCAGGTCCGCAGTCGATCCAGCTCGCTTGCCAGGGTGGTGGCCGCCTGTTCCAGTGCCTCGCTCAGGCGCTGGCTGGCATTGGCCTCCTGTCCCAGGGTGGTGGCGGCGTCACCGATGCGCATCAGGTTCTGGTTGATGGTGTCGCTCACGGCACTCTGCTGCTCGGCGGCGGTCGCCACCTGGCTGATGTGATCATGGATCTGCTGGATCTGGGTGACCACCTGATTGAGTGCCTCGAAGGCCTGCTCCGTGCCTTCAACCGTGCTCACCGAGCGGGCGATCCCCGTGCTCATCAGCTGCTGGCTGCTGGTGACCTCGGTTTGCAGGCTGCCGATGAGCTGCCCTATCTCGTCGGTGGATGAGCGGGTCTTGTTGGCCAGCGCCCTCACCTCGTCCGCCACGACGGCAAAGCCCCTGCCCATGTCGCCGGCCCGCGCCGCCTCGATGGCTGCGTTGAGGGCCAGCAGGTTGGTCTGTTCGGCAATGGCCCGGATCACATCGAGAATGTGGCTGATATTGGTGCTGCGCTGGGCGACCTGGGCGACCGCCTTGTCGGCCTGATGCATGTCCTCGACCAGGGTATGGATCTCGCTGCGGGCCCTGCTCAATGTCTGCTGGGCCGTGCTGACATGGTGGGTCGCCGCTTCTGACTCCTGCGCCGCCTGTTCCGCATAGCCCGCCACGCTGACTGCCGTGGTGCTCATCTCGTGCATGGCGCTGACCACGCTCTCCAGCTCCAGGCTCTGATCATCCAGGCTGCTGCGCATGGCATCGGCCGTCTGTTTCATGCCCCTGGCCTGCTGATGCACCTGTTGCCCAATCTGCTTGCTGCCCTGCACCATGGCCCTCAGCTTGCCGAGGAAGGCATTGAGATGCCTGCCAAGCTCGATGAGCTCCTGGTGGGTGTCGATACGCATCTGCTGGGTCAGGTCGCCCTCATTGCTGGCGAGGTGGGCGACGTGGCGGCTGATGAGGGAGAGGGGCGCCGTGATGGTCTGGATGAACCAGACAAGCAGGCCCAGGGCCACCAGGGTGATGACAACGATGGCAACCAGCTGCTGCTGCTGGGTCGCCTGCAACAGGCTGCCGAGCTGCTGGCTGATGGTGTTGGCCTGGCTGAGGGCGAGGGCCTTGGGCACCTTGATACTGTG
>NZ_CAWMFQ010000330.1:0-7252 GCF_963866995.1 Aeromonas sp. ZOR0002
CTGGCTGCTGGTGCTGGCCCTGCCGCTCACCCCGACCCTAGCGCTCTCCGGCCTGTCCGACGGGCCGGCGCTGGCCGCCTGGCTGGCCGCGCTGCTGGCCTTGCAACAGCGCAAGATAGCGCTGGCGGGTCTGCTGTTGGGCCTCATGCTGGCGCTGCGCCCCTCCTACTTCGTGCTGGCCCTGCTGCCCCTGTGGCTCGTGATGGCGCAGCAGGGCAACCGCGTCAGATTTGTGCTCCCCATCGCGCTGGTGGGGCTAGCCTGCCTGCTGTTTGTCTGGCAGGCCGATGGCTGGGCCTATTTTGCCGAGGGGCGCCGCTTTACCGACGGCCACTTTACCCTCTGGGGCAACACGGCGGCGGCCCACGGGGATCGGCTGCTGAGCTGGGCAAATACCTTCAACGATCAGTTCACCCCGCTCTGGCCCCTGTTGATGGGGGCCTTGCTGATACTGCCACTCTGGCAACGGTCCAAGGATCACAATGCGACCCCCTCCGTGCTCTGGACGCTCTACTGGCTCGTTCTGCTGCTCTGGACCCTGTTTGGCCAGAATCCGGACAATCCCCGCCATCTGGCCCCCATCACCCTGCTCGGTATCGTGCTACTGGCAGGCTGGCTGCCACGCCGGGGCGAGCTGACAGCCATGCTGGGAGCCCTGTTGCTGCTGCTCTGCACCCTCACCCCACCGGTGGCACCAGCCATGACCCGGGCCGCCAGACTGGCAGAACAAACGTGCCCGGCGCTGGTGACCCAGTGGGGAGTGAGGCTGCTTAGGGAGACCACAACCCTGCCCGTCACCGACGGCTGGTACCGGGGGGATGCCGCCCTTGCGCTCACCCAGGGGGCCTGCCGCCTCAGCCGCCGCCCCCTGGGGGCAGAGGCGCTACCAGGCCCTTATGACACCCTCTGGTTTTCCCCCCGCTTTCACGCCGAACCCGGCCTCTGGCTCGCCCTGCCCCGCTGAACCGGGCGCTTGCGAGGGCATCGCACGACTCGTCTACACTCACAGCCGGGTCTGTCAGGAACCAGTGCAATGGAAAGAAACACGAGCGGAACCGGGGAGGGGATCCGGGTCGCGCTGGCCCTGTTGCTGGCCTGCGCCCTGCTGATGCTGCCGCTCTGGTGGCAGGGGGGCAGCCAGGGACACGATCTGTTTCATCACCTGCTCTCCGGCCACTACTTTGCCCGCCAGCACTGGCAGGGGGAACTCTATCCCCGCTGGCTGATGGCCATGAACGGCGGCTTCGGCAGCCCCACCTTCTTCTTCTATCCCCCGCTCCCCTACTACGTCAGCGCCCTCTTTGCCGGGCCCGGTGCCCACCCCCAGCAGGCCATCTACCCTTTGCTTGGCAGCGCCACCCTGGCCCTGCTGCTCTCCGGGGTGTTTGCCTATCTGTGGCTGCGTGCCACCACGCCCCCTGGCCGGGCCCTGGCCGCCAGCCTGCTCTATCTGGCGCTGCCCTATCATGTCGCCATGGATCTCTATGCCCGCTTCGCCCTGGCGGAGTTCTGGGCCTTCGCCTGGGCTCCCCTTATCCTGCTGGGGCAGGATCTCGCCCACCGCGGACGACCTCAGGGGTTGCCCCTGTTGATCCTGGGGCTGGCGCTGCTGGCCTTCTCCCACCTCCCCAGCCTCTTGCTCATGATGGGGCTGGTCACCTTGCGCGCCTTCTGGTTCGCCAGACGCACCCGCACTCTGACGCCCTGCTGGCAAGCCCTCGGCGCCCAGGGTGTGGGGCTTTGCATGGCAGCCGCCCTGCTGCTGCCCGCCCTGGCGGATCAGGGGGCCATCTCCATGGAGCTGATGCGCGGCGGCATGTTCGACTACAGGCGCAACTTTCTCGACCGCCTGCCCAGCGCCTGGGAGGACTGGCGTTTTCGCGGTCACCTGGCGTGGCAGAGCATGCTGACTCTGGCCCTGCTGCTCATCGCCTGGGCCGCCGCCCGGGAGCCGCGCCACCCCGAGCTGCTGTGCTGGGGGGCGATCGGCGTCGTCGCCTTCCTGATGATGCTGCCCCCGAGCCAGCCTCTCTGGAGCCTGCTTCCCCCCTTGCAGCGGGTGCAGTTTCCCTGGCGGCTCAACCTGGTGCTCGCCCTTGCCACGGTCGCCGTGGTGGCGCTCGGCACCCAGCCCCATCGTCTCTGGCAGGGGCTCTGGTGGGGAGTATTCCTGCTGACCCTCCTCTCCACCCTGGCCTATGTGCGTCACGCCCCCCTCACCCAGGCCCCCGAACGGGAGGCCATGGCATTCGAGTTCGACAGCAAGCGCAGTGCCCGGGAATACAGGCCAAGGCAGGTGCCGGGGGGCATGTTCGCCCCGACCCTGCTCGCCTGGAAGGAGGAGTTCCAGCCGCCTGTCAGCGCCGAACCGCCAGGCGCGAGCTGGAGCCTGACCCGCTGGCAACCCCGCGCCCTGGCGCTGGAGGTCAAGGCCCGGGTGCCGACCCGGCTGGTCCTGCACCAATACCATTACCCCGGCTGGGAGGCCCGCCTCGACGGGCACCTGGCGCTGACGGTGAGCGCCAATCGCCAGGGGTTGATGCAACTCTGGGTTCCGGCGGGCCACCACAGCCTCACCCTGACCCTGGCGGCACGCTGGCCGGAGCGCACCGGCAATGCCCTCTCCCTGCTCGGATGGCTTGCCTGGCTCTGGCTGCTCTGGCGCCACCCCCGACAAAAGGGTATCGGGCAGGATGCACCTGATCGCGCCCGCCAAAACTGATAGACTCAACACCTGCCTCTTAACCCGGCCCAGCCCACGACTCGGATACCCTATGCCCCAAGCCAGCTCCCTCTCACCCCGTTTCCTCTTCATCCTGCTCGGTGCCCTGGCGGGCCTGACTCCCCTCGCGGTGGACATGTATCTGCCCGCCATTCCCGCCATCGCCCGGGATCTGGCTACCAGCATCGACGGCGCCCAGCTCACCATCAGCGCCTTCCTGGGAGGCTTTGCCATCGGCCAGCTCTTTTACGGGCCGCTCGCCGACAGCTTCGGCAGAAAGCCGGTGATCCTGGCGGGCCTGACGATGTTTGCCGTGGCCTCCGTGGGCTGCGCCATGGCGGACTCCCTGCCTGAGCTCCTCGCCTGGCGCATGTTGCAGGCCGCAGGGGGCGCCGCGGGTTCCGTGGTGGTCAATGCGCTGCTGCGCGACCTGTTCGAGAAGGATGCGTTTTCCCGCGCCATGTCCTTCGTCATCCTGGTGATGACCCTCGCCCCCCTGGTGGCCCCCGTGGTGGGGGGGTACATCAGCGCTCACAGCGACTGGCGGGTCATCTTCTGGCTGCTGGTGGCCATCAGCCTGCTCATCTGCCTGGTGATGCAGTGGAAGATTGAGGAGACCCTCAAACCCGAGCACAAGCAGCCCCTGCGACTCGGGCAGGTGCTTCGCAACTACTGGGGGGTGCTCTCCCACCGTGGTGCCATGGGCTATGTGCTGTGCGGCGCCCTGTCGAGCTCCGGCATGTTCGCCTTCCTGAGCGCCTCCCCCTATGTCTACATCGAGTATTTCAAGGTGCCGACCGAGCACTACGGCTGGCTCTTTGGTCTCAATATCCTGCTGATGATGGTGGTCACCTTCGCCAACAGCCGGCTGGTGAAAGGGGTGGGTGCCGAGCGCATGCTGCGATACGGCCTGACCGTGCTGCCGCTCGCCGGGGCCCTGCTCATCTACAACGCCTGGAGCCAGACCGGGGGCCTGTGGGGCATCGTCATCCCCGTCGTGCTCTTCGTCGGCCACATCAGCCTGGTGGGGGCCAACGCCATGACCGGCCTGATGGGCCACTTCCCCCAGTCCGCAGGCACCGCCTCGGCGCTGGCGGGTACCCTGCGCTTTGGCCTTGGGGCCCTGGTGGGGGTGCTGGTCAACCTCAATCCCCCCGAATCGCCGCTCCCCATGGCCATCGCCATCGCCGGTTGCGGCCTGGGGTCGGCCCTCAGTTACTGGCTGCTGAGCGGCAAGCGCGTCCCCTGATGCCCTGCAATGAAAAAGCCCTGTCCATGGACAGGGCTTTTTGCATCGGGGCGCAGGCCTCAGTCATCGGCCTGCAACCCGCTGCGCGCCAGGATCTCGCTCTCCAGCCCATCCAGGCTTAGCTGGTTCTTCTTGCGCCAGTAGGCCTCTATCCCCTCCTGCCCCTGGCGTGCCGACCAGTTGGCGAGATCCTCCCTGTCTCCCTGATAGTCAAACAGGGGCACCGACATGCCGCACGACGTCTGGACCCGTTCAATGTCCAGCAGGAAGATCTGGCGAGCCGCGACGCTTGGGGGGAACAGCGCCAGCAACGACGGCCACCGCGGATCAGTGCGGTGCAGCACCCGTGCCTGGCCATAGGCTCGCAGAATAAGCGGCGCCCCCTCGAAGGCGCAGAACATCACCGTCATGCGCGGCTGTTGCAGCACCTGGGCCGCGGACTCGTTGCCGCTGCCGGTCAGGTTGAGCCAGGCCAGGGTGTGGGCATCGAGGACGCGCAGCGAATCCCCGCCCTTGGGGGAGAGATTGACCGTCCCCTTCGCGGCTGCCGTACCGACAAAGAAGATCTTCTGCCCCTCGATAAAGGTGACATGGCGCGGCGAAAGCGCCTCGAACAGTTGTCCCATCCTGCCTCTCCCTGGTGCCTGGAACCGGATTCCCTAAAACAGGGCGCTGTTGAGCCACAGGTGCGCCCCTACGCCGACCATATAACCAAGCAAAATGGCAGGCAACCACTTGAGGTGCCCGACGAAGGTATACATGCCCCTGGCCTGCCCCATCAGGGCCACCCCGGCGGCGGAGCCGACCGAGAGCAGACTGCCCCCCACCCCGGTGGTCAATGTCACCAGCAGCCACTGCCCCGTGCTCATCTGCGGCTCCATGGAGAGCACGGCGAACATCACCGGAATGTTGTCGATCAGGGCGGAGAGCAGGCCGATGGCGACGTTGGCCAGGGTCGGATCGCCGCCGTCGTAGAGGAAATGGGAGGCAAGCGCCAGATACCCCATAAACCCGAGGCCACCGACGCACATCACCACCCCGTAGAAGAACAGCAGGGTGTCCCACTCCGCCTTGGCAATCTTGTTGAACACATCGAACGGCACCATCGAGCCCAGACGCAGCAGCCTGGCCTCGTCCCCGGTGCGCTCATACAGCGCCCGTGCCCGGGCCAGGGTAACGGGCTGGGTCTTTCGCAGATAGAAACTGAAAAATTGCAGGTAGCCCAGCCCCATCATCATGCCGAGCACGGGGGGCAACCCCAGGAAATGATGGCAGGCGACGGCGGTCACTATGGTGAGCACAAAGAGCAGCACGATGACAACGGCGCCGCGCCTTGGCACCACCATCTCGCCCGGCATGGCGGGCACCAGACGGGGCACCATCAGGCTCATCAGGGTGGCCGGCACCAGGAAGTTGAGCAGGGCGGGGATGAAGAGCAGCAAAAACTGCTGGAACGGCACCTTGCCCGCCTGCCACACCATCAGGGTGGTGATGTCGCCAAAAGGGCTGAAGGCGCCACCCGCATTGGCCGCCACGACGATGTTGATGCAGGCCAGGTTGATGAAGCGGCGCTCTCCATTTGCCACATTGAGCACCACTGAGCACATCAGCAGCGCCGTGGTGAGGTTGTCCACCACGGGGGAGATGAAAAAGGCGAGAAAACCGGTGAGCCAGAAGAGCGTGCGCAGGCTGAAGCCCGCCTGCACCAGGCGTACCCGCAGCACGGCGAACAGCAGCCTGTCCTCCATGGCGTTCACATAGGTCATGGCCACCAGCAAGAAGAGCATCAGCTCGGCATACTCCAGCAGGTTGTGCCGAAACCCGGCCTGAACCAGCTCGCTTTGCCCCTGCCCCGTATAGACCAGGCCGATGGCTATCCAGATGATGCCGGCGGCCACCAGCACCGGCTTGGACTTTCGCAGCTTCAGGTACTCCTCAGCCATCACCAGGGCGTAAGCCAGGGCGAAGATGGCGAGGGCAAAGAGCCCGACCCCGCTGTGGGTCAGATCGAGGGGGCCGTTGCCCGCAGCGGCGGGGGCACTGAGCAGGGCCGCCCCGGGCACGAGGCGAAGGAGTCCAGACATGGCGGCATCTCCTGGCAGGCGTCTGGCATTGAGGCTAGCAGCGCAAAGGGAAGCCGCCTCTTTGTCATCCTGATGAGTGGCCCGCCGCGGGTACTCAGGCAAACATGAGCGAGGCCCGTTGCCGGGCCCCGTCATCAGGAGGTCTTCTTGCCAAAACCCGATTGCTTGAGGGTGTAGCCTGCGCTGTTTTGCCAGGCATCCAGCCCGCTTCGGTTGTTGCCCGCCACCAGGCTCGCGGCCAGGCTCGGGCTGTTGAAGAGCTGATCGGCGGTAAAGATGAAGCCTCCTTCGGGGTGAGGAACGAGTACCCCCTTGCCCAGCAGCTCCTGGCGCAGCTCGATCACCGCCTCGCGCAGGGAGGCCGCATCCTCGCCGTTGGCGGTGGAGCCCGCCTGGACCATGAAACCGGGGTTTTGCCGCTTGCCCACCGGATAACCATGGGCCTCTGCCCCCTTGCCGTTGAAGTGGTAGAGCTCTCGCTCCCCCGGCTTGTTGTCGGAGAGGGCCTTTTGCAGGGTCATCAGCTCGTTGTAGATATCGATGGGGACCACGGCAGCCTGCTTGACGCCCTTGCTGTCGACGATAAAACTGACTTGCTTGTGTAACATCCTTGCTCATCCTGTGACCCATGGAAGGCCCTATTCTAACCACCTCAGGCGAGCGGGATCCAGCGAGGATCCCCATCCCTTTTGCAGGCGCGATCACTAACTGGCATAGTGACGGACATTGTGAAAGCCATTGACCATCAAACGGTTATCCCATGCTTAGCCTGTGCAACCTCAGTAAACGCTTCGCCAACGGCGGCGAGACGCTCCCCCTGTTTGAGGGGCTGGATCTCGCCCTCACCCCGGGGGAAACCTGCCTGCTGCTGGGGCAAAGCGGCTGTGGCAAGTCCACCCTGCTCAACCTCATCGCCGGTCTCATCGCCCCGGACGAGGGGGAGATCTGGCTGGAAGAGACCCGTCTCGACACCCTGCCGACAGACGAGCGGGCCCGGCTTCGCGGGCGCCATTTCGGCATCGTCTATCAGGATTTCAACCTGCTGCCGACCCTGACCGTGGCCGAGAACCTCGCCCTGCCCCTTCAGATAAACAACCTGCCCCAGGACGATGGGCGCCTCGATGCCCTGCTCGCGCGCCTTGGCATGGGCCACAAACGCCACGCCTGGCCGGAACAGCTCTCCGGCGGCCAGCGCCA
>NZ_CAWMFQ010000330.1:7309-17004 GCF_963866995.1 Aeromonas sp. ZOR0002
TTCATCAGCCCCGTTGGCTGCTCGCCGACGAACCCACCGGGAGTCTCGACGAGCACAACGCCGAGCAGGTGATGGCCCTGATGATGGGCGCGGTGCGCGATACCGGCGCCGGTCTCTTGCTGGTGAGCCACAACCCGGGCTATGGCGACCTGGCGGATCGGGTGCTGCGCCTTGAAGGGGGGCAACTGGTCGAGCTCAAGGGGCGCCGCCATGGCTGACGTCTGCCGGGGGGCCTGCTGATGTTGCCCCTCAAGGCGCTGCTGCGCCTCTATCGCGCTCACCCCTGGTTGCTTTTGATGAGCCTGGCCGGACTCACCCTCGGGGTCACCCTGGTGGTGGCCATCGAGCTCTTGAACCACAGCGCCCGCACCAACTTCGTCGCCGCCCGCAGCCAGCTCGCCGGGGAGGCCAACTACCGCCTGGCCCCCCAGAGTGGCCTGGATGAGCAAGTCTACGTGAGGCTGGTGCGAAGCCAGCCGAACCTTGACGCCATGCCAGAGCTTCACGCCTGGCTCAAGGACGAGCAGGGGCGCAGCTTCCAGTTGCTGGGGATGGATCTCTTCAACCCCGGCCCCCTGCGCCGCCTCTTTGGCGATGCGCCAGACAGCCAACCCGATGTCTCGTTGAATCGCGCCGACAGCGTCTGGCTGGCCGCCCCCGAGGCGAGGCGCCTTGACTGGCAACCGGGCCAGTCGCGAACCTTTGTGCTGGGGGATGAGGAGCAACGCCCCCTGACCCTGACCCTGGCGGGCACCTTCGAGCCCGGCGCCGTCCCCATGGAGCGGCTGCTGGTGACCGACATCGGCCTCGCCCAGCCCCTGCTTGGCAAGGAAGGCAGACTGGATCGCATCGTCTTCAAACTCAGCGAACAAGAGGCCACGGCCTTGCAGGCGGCCCTGCAATCCTATGCCCCCCATCAGCCCCTCTGGCTTGAGCCCATCAGCCCGGCCCTCGATGCCAGCCAGCTCGGGGATGCGCTGGCCCTGAACCTCACCGCCCTCTCCCTGCTCGCCATGGCGGTGGGATTGTTTTTGGTGTTCAACGCCCAGCGCTTCGTGCAGAGCGTGCGCCGCCCCCTGCTCGCCCAGCTCATCATCCTCGGGATGCCGCCGCGCCGGGTGCTGCGCTGGCTGACCCTGGAGATCCTGATCCTCGCCACCCTCGGCACCCTGCTCGGGCTGCTGCTGGGGAGCCTGCTGGCCCTCGCCCTGATGGGGCAGCTCACCCAGGCGCTGGCCGACCTTTATGGCCCCAACCCCATCGACCTGCTGCGCCTCTCCCCCGCCAGCCTTGGCAAGGCGATGGTGATCGGCCTTCTGGGGATGCTTGCCGCCAACCTGCCCGGCTGGTGGCAACTGCTGCGCCAATCCCCCCTTGCGCTGCGAGAGGGCAACAGTCGCCCACCGGCTCACCCCTGGCAACGCCGGGGGCTTGCCATCGCCATCCTGCTGCTGTGCGCCCTGTGTCTATGGCGGCCAGAAACCGGCCTTGGCGGCGCCCTCTTCGTGGCCGGAGGCTGGCTGCTCGCCATGGCCCTCCTGCTGCCCGATGCCCTTCGCTCCTTGCTGGGGCGGCTGCGTGCACGCGGCCCCCTCACCGCCCGGCTCGGGGTGGCCGAAACCCTCTATCACCTGGATCGCACCGCCATTGCGGTGATGGCGCTGCAACTGGCCATCGCCGCAGCCATCGGCATCGGGGTCATGGTGTCGAGCTTTCGCTCGAGCGTGGAGATCTGGCTCGGCCAGCGTCTGGCCGCCGATCTCTACGTCACCGCCCCCAAGGGGGTGGCCGGCAGCAGGGGCGCCCTGGGCGAGCAGACCCTCAACACCATCCTCGCCTCGCCGGATGTGCGCGCCGCCTCCCGCCGCGCCGTGCTCCCCGCCCGCTGGCAGGGGCAGCCCATCGAGTGGGCGCAGATGGACTTTATCCCCGAGCTCAAAGCCGCCTACCCCTTGCTCGCCGGGCGCTGGCCCGCCGCTCCCGACGAGGTGCTGGCGAGCGAACCGCTGACGGTACGCCTCGGGGTCAGGGTGGGTCAGCGCCTCGAGGTAACCAGCGAAGGGGGGCCGAGGGCTTTCACCGTCACCGGCGTCTATCAGGATTACGGCAGCGACAAGGGGCAGATACTGCACGCCTTCGAAGGGGGCAAGGTGCAATCCCTGGCCCTCTTCAGCCCGGATCCCGAGCACCTTGGCGACAGGCTCAGGAGCCAGTTTGGCGAGCGGGTGAACCTGTTGCCCGCCCCCGCCATCCACGCCGCCGCCCTCAGGGTGTTCGATCAGACCTTTGTGGTGACCGAGCTATTGAAGTTGCTGATCCTGGGGATCGCCTTTGTCGGCATCGGCTCGGCCTTTATGGTGCTGGGGCTCGCCCGGCGCGGCGAGTTGCAAACCCTGCAAAGCCTTGGCCTGAGCCCGCGCCACTGCCGCCAGCTGCTGGTGTGGCAAGGGGCGGGCCTCGGGCTGCTCACCGCGCTCCTGGCACTGCCGGTGGGCTATGGCCTCGCCTGGGTGCTGATTGAGGTGGTCAACCCCCGCGCCTTCGGCTGGCGGCTGGCCTTCGAGGCCGCCCCCCTGCACGCCGTCACGGCGCTTCTGCTGGCGCCGGTGTGCGGGGCGCTGGCCTCCTGGTACGCCGCAAGGAGAGTGGTATGACATATTGGTTGGCGCTCTGGCTCGGCCATGGCTTGACGTTCCCATTGACCAGATCTCTGTCACCGCACTTGATTCAGCGCAGAGAAGCGCACAGAGCTGCCGCGAACCATCCCCTCTCCCTTCGGGAGAGGGCCAGGGTGAGGGGAATCTTGTCCTCTTTACGGTCCCTGTGGCTTGCAGCCCGCTTGATCCCGCTTGTTGCCATAAGCGGCCACGCGCAGGCCAGCGATCTGGGGACCATCCTGGGTGGCGGTAGCGATCACTTCAAAAAGGCTCTGCCGGGTCAATCCATCCTCCTGCCCGCAGATCACGGTGCCCACCCCGACTACCGCTCCGAATGGTGGTATCTCACCGGCAACCTCAAAGACGAGCAAGGGCGCGGCTACGGCATGCAGTGGACCCTGTTTCGCCAAGGCATCGAGCAGGAGATAACATCCGACAACCCCTGGCTCACCCCCCAGCTCTGGTTGGCCCAGTTCGCCATCACGGATGTGAGCAAAGGCCGCCACCAGCAGGACGAGCGCACCAGCCGCCAGGGGCCAGGGCTCGCCGGTGCCAGCGGCGGTGAGTATTGGCTGAAAGAGTGGGTCTTGGCCTCTCAAGGAGAAGCGCTCTTTCCCGCCACCCTCAAGGTGCAGAGCAAGGCGGGGGATCTTGATGTGAAGGTGAGCGCCGCCAAGCCCGCGGTGCTGCAAGGCAAAGCGGGTTACAGCGAGAAGAGCCCGGGCAATGCCTCCTTCTACTACTCCTACCCGCGCCTGACCATCAGCGGCACCCTGACCCTGGATGGGGAGATCCGCAACATCAGCGGTGAGGGCTGGTTCGATCACGAGTGGAGCAGCTCGGTATTGGCCGAGTGGCAATCGGGCTGGGACTGGTTTTCGCTGCAATTTGACGATGGGCGCGAGTTGATGCTGTTTCGCCTGCGCACCAAAGCGGGCCACACTGAGCCTGAAAACCGCTACGGCATCCTGATTGAACGGGATGGCAGCAGCCGGGTGCTGAGCCCAGATCACATCCACCTCACCCCCGGCAAGACCTGGCGTGGCCCCAAGGGGCAGCCCTACCCCGTCGAGTGGCAGCTTAAGGCCGCTGATTTGAATCTCGTTATTAAAGCGCGTCAACCCAATCAGGCCATGACGGGACGTTTTGACTACTGGGAGGGGGCGGTATCCGTCTCGGGGGATGCCAAGGGCGTCGGCTATCTGGAAATGACGGGGTATTGACCGCCTTGAAAATCTGATCGGCTTCAAAAAATCATTTAAATGCTATGCCTTATATAATATTTACCTCCACAACGCTGTCGCCATTTGATACCTTACGTCTGCCCCTTACAGCCCCAAAAGTGCCCATGGAACACTCGTATCAGTGCTGGCTAACCGTTGCATTCAGGGAACTGTGGCTCCTGATTGTAGCCACTTTAATTATTCCTAATACAAACTTATGGCCGTGGCAAGTTGCTACAATAGTGCTACTTGAAAAACCCTTTTTTATATTAAAGGGGCAATTCAACCTCCTATTTTATGGCTTTTCAATGAAATTGAAATAAATAATGTTCAAGTCACGCAGTACATTTATATTGGAATGACATAAAAATACTTTATTTAATATAGAGATATTCAATAGGATTAATTATTAGATAATTTAGCCAACAAGGAACTACTGCTAATGTCAGCAACAGACATTCGACGTGAGATAGATGAATACTACATATACCTAAATTTTGTACATGATTTGATGGGAATAAAAGGGAAAGACAACAGGGTAGATTACGGACTAAAAATAGTATCTGAATTTATAAAAACTGCGACATCTCGAGAACTAAGAATTCAGGGAAAACAAATAGCATCTCAATTAAAGGACGCAGTAAAAAACCATGCCACGCTTTTACCTAGACGCAAACCATCACGACAGATCGCTCGTGACTTTAAAGTACTTTCAGAGGAAATAGATGTAAAAAGATTTGGTATCCCTTACGGATGGTTAGCTGAAAGATTTGAGTCTGCTGGATTAAAACAACCAACAGATTTACCTCCTCATGCAAGAATAGGCATCGGGGTACATGCTGGTTTTGCGAGCGTTGAAGAGGCTTTCCTTCTTGAAGATACATATTTATTACTCGCACATGCTGAAGCTGCAAATGAACGAATGAAACAATCTGCAAAGAAACTCAATGAAATGCAAATTAGGGCATTAAGCAAAGATGAATATAAAAATATATCA
Organism: Aeromonas sp. ZOR0002; assembly: GCF_963866995.1. Taxonomy (NCBI): domain Bacteria; kingdom Pseudomonadati; phylum Pseudomonadota; class Gammaproteobacteria; order Aeromonadales; family Aeromonadaceae; genus Aeromonas; species Aeromonas sp. ZOR0002. The sequence goes on from NZ_CAWMFQ010000330.1 coordinate 12,187, forward strand.
GCGATAAATGGGAATGTCTGCACCTTCTCTAGATTATGTGTTGTGAGCGCTGCCGCATTCATCGAGTCTTTCGTTAATAGTGTCGGATATGCAGAATCAGTAAGACGCAATGATCTTGATGATAATATCAAAGAAGAACTTAGAGGCATGAAAAAAAACAGATACCTGAGTCTAGATGTAAAGTTAGAAAAATATCCAAGGATACTTCGCCCTGATGGAAGATCTCCTATCGTATTATCAGACATTCATCAAAGAGAAGAGCCATTCACATCCTTTATATTAGACACCAAAGCACTCAGAGATTCCAGTATGCACTACGCACCAAACAAAGTTGATATTTGGCGCACCCCCCAAGAATGGCTTGCATCAGCTAATCGAGCAACAGAAAATGCCATTCAAGTCGCTGAGAAATTTTGGACCGCTTGTTTCCCAGATAGAGCTTCCCCAGAGTATCTTGATCACCTTTGCCATGAACGATTTCTAATGCGGGCAATTGACAAAGTTCGGTATTCTGATGGCAATGAATCAGCCAATACAGGTTAATCTCGCCTGATCGTTCATGCAAGGCCGTAGGTTCGCTTAGCGAAGCGTAATAGGACGTTCGCGAAACGCCCCTTGATATTTAAGTTAAGGGGCAAGAGCTATATTAAAATATCTAAAACTGGATAATCTCATTTCCACCTAAAATTATTTTACCTTCCCGTTCACTTGATTACGCTGCGCTAATCTAACCTACGTTAAATGCTCCAAACCGACGTTCAATGGGATAAAAATAATATTACCGTGTTGGGTTTCGCTTCGCTCAACCCAACCTACGTCAAACCTTATCTATTGAATGGTTTATATCTCAGCCGTCTGGTTGGAGATAAACGCCAACGACTGCCGGTTAAAGTGATCCGGCTGCTCCACGTTGCGGCTTGGCCACATTTTTCGATGTTTTCTTGCGGGCTACAGGGGTCACTGGCTACCGACTCGAGCACTAAAGAAATATTCAGAAGAACGCTTGAACCATCACCTTGTTGAGCCACTACTCCTTATCTCCTGCTTGCGCCAAAAATTGAAGGTCAAAGTGGGTGCTCCGGCACAGCTATAACAACCCCCCTTCACTCTCGGCCTTGATGGCGCCCAGTATCCGGCGCCGGATCAGGCCGCTGACGGGGCGGATCAGATACCAGTAAGGTGCGAACTTGAGGCGGCAGGCCAGATCCGGGCAGAACACCCTTGTCTGGGTGGTCAACCGGGTGGTGCCGTTTGGCTGGCGGCTGGCCGAAAACCCCAGGGTGAGCTTGGCGACGCCTGGCGCCGCAAAGTCCAGATACGCCTGACTGTCCACCATGGTCACCAGACCAAAGTCCGGCCGCCAGAACCGGCCGACAAGGCCGTAGAGCAGCGTGTTGTCGTCCTGGCTGTCGAGCGGCACGAATCTGTCCAAGCCAAAGGGAGGCGGGCTGGCGCTCTGTTGGCGGCCAAGAAGATGCCCAAGGCGCATCGGCACTTCCCGCAAGCCGATCAGGTGGCGAAAGGCCGGATCCGCTTCCGGTCGATAGTTGGCCGCCGCCTGGATGACGGTGTGCGGGTCGGCGGCAATGTCGCGAGCGTGCTCTTCACAGAAGTGATAGGCAGGCAGATAGTGGTTCAGCGGCGTCATCAATCCTTCCTTGCCATCGTTCGTATCAGCATCGGCCCCTTTCATAGCACGTAGCACCAGACAAGTCCCGCTTTAAAGCCACCTTGTTCACCCCATTGAAAACGGCAGGATAGTTATCCTGCCGTTTTTTTCCCTATCTCGCCGCCTGATCCACCAGATAGAGGATGCTGTGATAGGGAATGCCGGCGTGCTGGCTAAGCCCCATTTCACAGGTGCGGCTGTTGCTGAATCCCTGACGGCAATCGCTGGGGACCTGGGCGGGCAGGCTTGCCAAGGCGGCTGCGTTGAGCTCCGGGGTCATCAGCCCCTTGTCACCGGCAAAGCCGCAGCACTCGATATGCTCAGGGACTATCACCTCGCGGGCACAGGCGCGGGCCACCGCCAGCATCTTATCCCCCAGCCCCATGCGCCGGCTGCTGCAGGTGATATGGAGCATCACGGTCTCATCGATGGGGGTCAGCTCAAGGTGGGGCAGCAGGTGTTCCAGCACAAAAGCGGAGGGCTCGAACACCCGAAGGCTCTTGCCGAGTGCCCCCGAGAGCAGTCGCTGCACGCAGGGGCTGGTATCGAGCAGCACGGGCCAGCGCCCCTGCTCGCTTGCCTGCCACAGCGCCGCCGCCAGCTCACTGCGCTTGGCCGCAGCCACCTCGCTCATACCCTTGCTGTCATAGGGCATGCCGCAGCAGAGCCCCTCAACTCTCTCCGGCACGATGACCCGGCAGCCCGCTTTATTGAGCAGAGATAACACCACGTCCGGCAGTGACGGGGCCTCCTCCTGCTGGCCGAATACCCGGCTGGCGCACGACGGCAGATAGACCACGGCGCGATCCTCTCCAATGTCCTCGCTGGATCCGCCATGGCTCCCCTCCCCTTGCGGCCACCGGTAGCGGCTCGGCCCCGGCAGGGTGGGCAGCCAGGCGGGTGTGCGCTGGCCGCTCAGATGGCGAACCCCGTTCACCAATCGCGCCAGCGCTTTGTCTCCCAGAAGCTTGCCGGCAATGGATTTGAGGCCCAACGCACTGCGGGCGGTGCGGGTCACGCCAGCGAAGTGATCGGCGCTCCATCGGGCGATGGGCACGAAGCGCTGGTACTTTTCGCTGCGCAGCTTCTTGATCAGGCTGCCGGTGTTGATGCCCACCGGGCAGCGATCGGCGCACAGCCCGGTGGCGGCACAGGTCTCAATCCCCTGATAGTCAAACAGCCGGGCAAGATCCCCTGCCACTTCACCGCTGCGACCACGGCGTGACAACTCCCGATAGAGCACGATGCGCTGGCGCGGCGACAGTGACAGGGTGCGCGAGGGGCAGACCGCCTCGCAAAAGCCGCACTCGATGCACGGATCCACGATGGCATCGCTCGCCGGCATGGGCTTGAGATGGGCCAGGTGGGCCTTGGGGTCGTCGTTGATGATGACGCCGGGATTGAGCAAGCCATCGGGGTCCAGCAACGCCTTGATGCGCCGCATCAGCGCCATCCCCTCCGGCCCCCATTCCAGCTCCACATAGGGGGCCATGTTGCGGCCGGTGCCGTGCTCGGCCTTGAGCGACCCGCCAAAGCGCACGGCGACCAGCTCCGCCACCGCATCCATAAAGGCGCCGTAGCGGGCCACCTGGGCCGGCTCGTCGAACCCCTGGGTAAAGACGAAGTGCAGGTTCCCCTCCAGCGCGTGGCCGAAGATGATGGCTTCACCGTATTCGAAGCGATCGAACAGGGCTTGCAGCCCCGCCACCCCTTCCGCCAGACGTTCGATGGGAAAGGCGACATCCTCGATGATGACGGTGGTGCCGGTGGTGCGCACCGCCCCCACCGCCGGGAAGAGCCCCTTGCGAATGGCCCAGAGGCCGGCGCTGTCGACGGTAAAAGGCACCGAGGCGACCTGAGCGAACTCGGCCGCCATGGCCGTCACCTGCTCGCAGCGATCCACCAACTCCTCTTTCGATTCCCCATGCACCTCCACAAGCAGGGCGCAGGCGGCCAGATCCAGCGTCTTGATAAAGTCCGGCAGGCCGGGTTTGCCCGCCACCGAGCGCAGGGATCGCCCATCCATCAGCTCCACCGCCGCCACCGGCGCACTTTTCAGGCGCGAGGTGGCCAGACACGCCTGCTCGGCGTCTCGAAACACCAGCAGGGCCGAGGCCTTGTGGGGGTATTCGGGCACGGTATCGAGCACCACCTCGGCGATAAAGCCGAGGGTCCCCTCCGAGCCGATCATCAGGTGGGTGAGGATATCGACAGGGTCCTCATGGTCGAGCAGGGCGTTGATGGCGTAGCCGGTGGTGTTCTTGAGCCGGTACTTGTGGCGGATCTTGGCGGCAAGCTCGGCATTCGACAGCACCTCGGCGCGCAGGGCGGCGAGCCCCGAGAGCAGCTCCGGGCGCCTGGCCGCCAAGGCAGCGCGGCTCTGGGGATCGCAGCTCTCCAGCACGGTGCCATCGGCCAGCAGCAGGGTCATGGCGTGCAGGGTGTGGTAGCTGTTGTGGGCGGTGCCGCAGCACATGCCGCTCGCGTTGTTGGCGGCGATGCCGCCGAGCTTGCAGGCGTTGATGGAGGCGGGATCCGGCCCAATCTTTCGCCCCAGGGGCGCCAGATAGCGGTTGGCATCGGCGCCGATCACCCCGGGTTGCAAGGCAATGCGCTCGCCATCGTCCAGAACGCGGTGGCCACGCCAGCTGTCGGTCAGGGTGATGAGCACCGAATCGCTCAGGGCCTGGCCCGAGAGGCTGGTGCCGGCGGCGCGAAAGGTGCACGGCAGGCCCAATTCGCGGCACACCGACAGCACGAAGCGCACTTCATCCAAAGAATCGAGGCGCACGATGCGCTCTGGCACCAGGCGGTAGAAGCTCGCGTCCGTGCCGTGGGCCAATCGCAAGTCCGGGTCGCTCACCAGCCGCTCCTGCGGGATGCGCGAGAGCACGGCTGCGTCAAATTCATTCCAGCGCATCAGCAATCCTCCACCAGCACCACCAGCAGGCGGCTCGGGCCGTGGGCGCCGTAGGCCAGGGTCTGCTGGATGTCGGCGGTCTTGGAGGGGCCGGAGACCAGCAGCAGATTGGTGGGCATGGCCTGCTGCCAGCGCCCGGCCGCCACCAGCCCCGCCAGGTTGTCGGCGATGGTGGAAGCCGCCAGCAGGGCGATATGGCAGGGGGGCACCAAGGACAAGGTGCGCGGCT
>NZ_CAWMFQ010000330.1:17037-24018 GCF_963866995.1 Aeromonas sp. ZOR0002
GCAGCAACACGAGCGTGCCGGTATCGGCGATGGCGCCCGCGCAGTGGGTGATGCCCGCCTGACAGGCATCGAACAGCACGTCTTTCCAGCTCGCGAACTCGCCAGAGGGGGTCAACACAGATCGCCCGGCGCAAGCCGCCGCGATTTCGACTTGCCAGCGACCGCCCTGGCCACAGGCCAGATGCGTCACGCCTTCTTGATCCAACCAGGCGGCCAGATCCCGGGCCAGGTTTGCCTGTTGGACTGTGAGGATCTCGGCGTGGCTGGCGCTGATCCCGGCAACAAAGCGCTCGCGCCGTGCCTGATCATCCTCCCCGCGCCAGGGCTGCCAGCCATGGGGGGCGTGGGCAATGGGGGTGGCGGCGCCGCGCAGGCGGCTCAATATGGCCTCTTTGCTCGACATCTCAGGACTCCTTCTTCTTCTGGCGCAGCAGGGCGTGCAGGCTCTGGGGGGCGGGTTTGGGGGCTTCGCGGCACTGGGTCCAGGGGCCCAGGTGTTTGGGCATCAAGCCCCGCAGGCGACCGGCCACCCCGGTTGCGGCGTGGTAGAGGCGCGGGTGGGTGGCGGCAAAGGCAAAGCCCTGCATGGCAAGGGTCTCGAGCCGGCTTTTGGCCGTCCCCTGCCCCGCCAGCGGTTCGTGACCGGGCTGTGCGTTGTGCTTGGCCTCCCGGCGCAGGCGCTGCAACATGTCGGGAATGGGGATGCGCACCGGGCACACCTCGCCGCAGGCACCGCACAGGCTCGATGCGGTCACCAGATCGCTCGTGCTCTCCAGCCCCAGCAGGTGGGGGGAGATGATTTTGCCGATGGGCCCCGGGTAGATGGTGCCGTAGGCGTGGCCGCCGATGCGGGTGTAGACCGGGCAGTGGTTCATGCAGGCGCCGCAGCGGATGCACTGCAAGGTCTTGCGCAGCTCCTCATCCCGGTAAGCCTGGCTGCGGCCGTTGTCGAGCAGCACCAGGTGTACCTCGTCCGGGCCGTCCAGCTCCCCTGCCCGGCGCGGGCCGCTGATGACGTTGAAGTAGGTGGTGATGGCCTGCCCGGTGGCCGAGCGGGTCAGGGCGCTGTAGAGGGGCGGCACATCGGATAAGCACTCCACCACCTTCTCGATGCCGGTGATGGCCACGTGGACTTTCGGCACAGTGGTGCACATGCGCCCGTTGCCCTCGTTCTCGACGAGACAGAGGCTGCCGGTCTCGGCCACCGCGAAGTTGACGCCGGAGAGCCCCATGCCGGCGCGGCGAAACTCTTCGCGCAGGGCCCGCCGCCCGGTCTGGATCAGGGCATCCACGTCCGTGGTGGGGGTGAAGCCTTCCAGGTTGCCGGCGAAGGTGTCGCTCACCTCCTGCTTGTTCTTGTGGATGGCGGGCATGATGATGTGTGACGGGGTGTCGCCGTCGAGCTGGACGATAAACTCCCCCATGTCGCTCTCAAGGCAGCGGATGCCGTGGCGCGCCATCTCGTGGTTGAACCCCACCTCCTCGCTCACCATGGACTTGCCCTTGACGATGCTGCTCACCCCGTGTTGCTGGGCGATACCGAGGATGATGGCGTTGGCCTCGGCCGGCGTCTGGGCCCAGTGTACCCGGATGCCGTTACGCTCGCAGTTGGCTTCGAGCTGCACCAGCAGGTCCGGCAGGCGCGAGAGACAGCGCTGACGAATTTGCTCCGCCGCATCGCGCACCGCCGCTTCTTCGGCGGGATCGGCGAAGGCATCCCGGCGCTTGGCACGCAGATAATCCATGGCGCCGCGAAAATTCTGGCGCAGCACGGGGTCGGCCAGGGCCGCCTCGGCCTGAGGATGGAAGCGGCGCGGCGAATACTTGGCGTGATCAGACATGGGGCTGGGCCTCTTTGGTATGAGCCAAATCGCTAACAGCGGCGCCGTTATGAGCTATTTCGTCACTGTCGGGGCGGCTGTGGGCGAGCAGGAAGCTCGCCAGGTGGGTGGCAGGCAAGATCCTGCCCTGATAGGCCAGGGATCCCTTGATGTTCAAGAGGCACCCCCAGTCGGCGCTCACCAGGGTGTCGGCGCCGGTGGCCAGCAGGTGGCGGGTCTTGTCCTCCACCATGGCCTGGCTGATGTGAGGGTGGCGCACCGAGAAGGTGCCGCCAAAACCGCAGCACTCGCTCTCGTAGGCCTGTTCATGCAAGGTGACGCCATCGAGCTGCCCCAGCAGGCTGCGGGCCGTGGTGTGTACCTGCATCTCGCGCCGGGCCGAGCAGGAGGTGTGCATGACGATGCTCGCCTCCCCCACCCCGTGCCAGCGCACCCGGCAGATCCGGGCCAGAAACTCGGTGAGCTCGAACACCCGATCGCAAAAATCCGCCACCTTGGGGCTCTCGGGAAAGAGGCGGCGGTAGTGGTGGTGCATCATGCCGCCGCAGGAGCCCGACAGCACCACCACCGGCCAGGGCTCGGGGAAGAGCGCCATCTGGCTTTGCGCCACCTTGCGCGCCTCCTCCTCGTGACCCGAGGTGTAGGCCGGCTGCCCGCAGCAGGTCTGTTTCTCGACAAAGTGCACCCTTATCCCTTCCCGCTCGATCAGGGCGATGGCATCGAGCCCCGCCACCGGGTCGAACAGGTCCACCAGACAGGTGGCGTAGAGATAGACATCGGCCGGCTTGGCCGGGTAGACCCGCATTACCTTCATCACTTGCTCTCCTTACTTGAGCTGCAGCAGTGCGTCCGAGATGTGGAAGCTGTACATGAGCGCCAGCCCGATAAGGCCGGTGACCAGCAGGTAGTAGAGGGTCGGCAGCGCCGTCTTGCGCAACGTCGCCCCCTCACGACCGAGCAGCCCCACGGTGGCCGAGGCCGCCACCACGTTGTGAATGGCAATCATGTTGCCGGCCGCCGCACCGACTGCCTGCAGGGCCAGCATGGCGGCGGTGGAGACCCCCAGGGTCTGGGCCACTTCAAACTGGAACTGGCTGAACATCATGTTCGATACCGTGTTGGAGCCGGCGATAAAGGCCCCCAGCGCGCCGATGGTGGCGCTGAGCGCCGGGAAGAACTCCCCCACCAGCCCGGCGGCAAAGTTGGCGGTGGTCACCGGCATGCTGGCGAGATCCGCCCCGTTGACGCCGGAGTTGATGAAGATGCGCACCATGGGCACGGTGAAAATCAGCACGAAGCCAGCGCCGATCAGGGTGCGGCTGGACTCCCCCAATGCCCGCCCGAAGGGGGCGAGGGAGCGCGACTGCAGCCAGGTGGCGAGCAGGGCGCAAAGCACCAGCAGGCCCCCCGGCAGGTAGAGCGGCTCAATGGACGCGCTGACCCCCTTCTCCCCCAAGAGGTCTGTGAAGGCGAGGCTCACCGACAAGAGGCTTGCCTTGAACTCCGGGCTCACCCGGCTCGCCACCAGCAGGAGTGCCAGCGCCACATAGGGGAGCCAGGCCAGCATGAGCGACATGGGGCGACCGGCGGCCTCTTTGAGATCGAGCTTCAAGGAGCCCAGCCACTCGGCGGGCCACTCGTTCTCGGGGGCGAAATCCCAGGAGTTCTTGGGCACCAGAAAACCGGCTCGCCGCGCCGTCACCACCAGGGCCAGCCCCACTAGGCCGCCGATGAGGGACGGGAACTCGGGGCCGAGCAGCATGCCGGTGAGGGCATAGGGGACGGTGAAGGCGAGCCCGGCGAAAATCGCAAACGGCAGGATGGAGAGCCCCTCGGTCCAGCTGCGGTTGCGGCCGAAGAAGCGGGTCAGCATCATCACCATCAGCACCGGCATCAGGGTGCCGACGGTGGCGTGAATGAGGGCCACGTTGGTGGTCACCTGCTGCAGGTAGATGTCCCAGCTGCTGCCACCGGCGCTCAAGGTCTGGCCGATGGCCTGGTTATCCAGCCCCTTGTTGATGCCCACCAGGATGGGGGTGCCCACCGCGCCGAACGACACCGGGGTGGACTGGATCATCATGCCGAGCAGCACGGCGGCGAGCGCCGGAAAGCCGATGGCCACCAGCAGGGGCGCGGCGATGGCGGCCGGGGTGCCAAAGCCCGAGGCCCCTTCGATAAAGGCGCCGAAGCACCAGGCGATGATGATGGCCTGGATGCGCCTATCCGGCGAGATGTTGGTAAAACCGCCGCGAATGGCGGTGATGGCACCGGTGTGTTTCAGGGTATTGAGCATCAGGATGGCGCCGAACACGATCCAGAGCACGGTCACCGTGATCACCAGCCCCTGCAGGGTGGAGGCGAAGACCCGGGTCGGGCTCATCTGCCAGCCCCAGAGGGCGATGAACACGGTCAACAGGAAGGCGACGGGCATGGCGCGCTTGGCGGGCCAGTTGAGGCCGACCAGCAGCACGGCGGCCACCAGGATCGGCGAGAAGGCCACCAGGGCCAGCAGGGTGTCTGTCATCATTGCGTCCTTGTCCAGAGGGGTGCAGAGGCGCACCTTGTTGTTGTTTTGTTAAGCGGACGTGACCTTACCCTGTTCCTTTTTCGCGATATATGGAAATAATGAACAACATTCGTTCCAAAAGTTGATCAATATGGCCAGTACCGACGACCTCATCCTCTTCGCCCAGGTGGTGGAGGCCGGATCCTTCAGCAAGGTAGCTGAACAAAATTCCCTGACAAATTCAGTGGTTAGCAAGCGGATCGGGCGTCTTGAAGAGGAGCTCGGGGTGCAGCTCCTCTATCGCACCACCCGCCGGCTCACCCTGAGTGAGGCGGGCAAGGCGCTCTATCAAGGTGCCAAAAATGTGAAGGCCGCCGCACTGGACGCCTTCGACGCGGTGGCGGGATTTGGTGAAAAGGTGAGCGGTCATGTGCGGATGTCGGTGCCCACCATCTCGGGGGAGCTCTTGCTCGCCGATGCGGTGGCCGATTTTTGCCAGCAGCACCCGGGGCTCACGTTGGAGATGTCCCTGGACAACCGCTTCGTCAACCTGGTGGAAGAGGGGTTCGACCTGGTCATTCGCACCGGTTATCTGGATGACTCGAGCCTGATTGCCCGCCACATTCTCGACTCCCAGTGGGTCATCTGCGCCGCCCCCGCCTATGTGCGCCGTTTCGGGGCGCCGCGGGAGCCGTCGGATTTGCTCACCCACAACTGCCTGCGCTACGCCTACCAGAGCACGGGGGCCTCGGAGTGGGCTTTCAAGGGGGAAGAGGGCAACTATCTGGTGTCGGTGTCGGGGAGCTTTTCAACCGACAACGCCGGCGCCCTGCGCAAGGCGGCGCTGGGGGGGCGCGGCATCGTCTATGTGCCACGCTGTCTGGTCTATCACGATCTGATGAACGGCGAGCTGGTGGATCTCTTCCCCGATCAGGTGGGCAAGAAGCTCGGCATCTACGCCGTCTACCCCTTCACCCGCCAGCCGCCGCGCAAGATAAGGCTGCTCATCGAGCACATCCGCCAGCGCTATCTGGAGATTGGCCACTACTTCATCTGAGGCCCTTGTCGGGCTTCAAAGAGCGGATGACGCCGCCTGACGGGAGAGAAACGCCAGGGACTGGCGGTTGAAGTGATCCGGCTGCTCCACGTTGCAGACATGGCCGCACTTTTCGATGATTTCGAGGCGGCTGTAAGGGTCACGGGCCACCTGCTCACGCACCGGAGCGAGGAACATGTGATCCTCCTCCCCCATCACGTAGAGGGTGGGAATGGGCAGGGCCCGCTCGCGAAAGTAGCGCATCAGGGGGTTCACCTCGGTGGCGAGACGGAACCAGCGCTTGAACTCCTTCTGGCAGAGCTTGCGAGCCTCACGCACGAAGAGGTTGCGGGACTCCTGATGGTGCTGGCGCGGCATGATGATGAAGGCGAACAGGCGGTAGAGCCACATGTAGGGCAGGAAGTGCTGGCCGAGGCGGCCAAGCTGCACCAGCACCCGGGAGCGGATGTCGAGACGCAGGATGGCGCCGCCGAGCACCATGCTCTTGACCCGCTCGGGGCGAAGCTCCGCCAGGTGGCGGATGAGGATGGTGCCAAGGGAGATGCCGACAAAATGGGCGTGGGGGATGCGCAGGTGATCCAGCAGGCGCAGGATGTCCTCGGTCACGGCCCGAAAGCTGTAGTGCCCCTTTACCACCTGCTGCAGCTGGTTGGACTGGCCGTGACCACGAAGGTCGAGCAGCAGCACGTTGAAGTGCTCCCGGTAGGCCCGCAACTGCTTGAACCAGATGGAGGAGCTGCCGCCCGCACCGTGCACGAACACCACCCAATCCCGATCGGGACCCAGTTCAAAGGTCTTGTGGTACAACATCTCATGGGCTCCCGGGGTGATGGGGGGTATACTCGGCGCGCATATTAACAGAAGGCTCACCCCGGTGAACATGCTTCCACCATGATCGGACCAGCCTGGAGTCCCCATGACCCTCGTTCAATTGCGTGAATTTTTGCTCAGCCAGCCCGGCGCCACCGAGGACACCCCCTTCGGCCCGGAGATCCTGGTCTATCGCATCGCCGGCAAGATGTTTGCCCTGGTGGACTGGCAGGCGGAGCCCCTCTCCATCAACCTGAAGTGCGAACCCGAACTCGCCCTGCTGCTGCGGGAGATCCACCCCGAGGTGAAACCGGGCTGGCACATGAACAAGCAGCACTGGAACACGGTGACCCTGAGTGAAGGCCTGTCTGACGATCTCTGGCAGGGCTGGGTAGTCCACTCCTATGAGCGGGTGGTGGCGGGTCTGCCCAGGGCGAAGCGGCCCCAGGCCCCCCGCGCGACCATCAGGGAGGGTTGACCCATGCCGTCTCCTTCTTCTCCTCGCATCGTCCCCCTCGAGGAGGCGCACATACCAAGGCTGCTGGATCTGTTCGAGCAGTCGGTACGCCGCCTGGGGCCTGCACACTACAGCCCGGAGCAGGTGGAGCAGTGGGCCAGGGGCGCCCATCACCCGGGGCTTGCCAGCCAGTTGCGCGAGCACCATGGCTGGGTCATCGAGCAAGACGATGTGCCCCTTGGCTTTGCCACCCTGAGCGATGACGGTCATCTCAGCCTGCTCTACGTGAGCGCGGATCATCCGCGCCAGG
>NZ_CAWMFQ010000330.1:24065-38366 GCF_963866995.1 Aeromonas sp. ZOR0002
GAGCGCCTTCAGCCTCGCCCTCTTCCTGCGTCACGGCTTCCTGCTGACCGGATTGGAAACCGTGGAGCGCGGCGGTGTCCAATTTATCCGCCATCGGCTCCACTGTCGCTTGCCATGACGGGTTCAGCCACTAAAATACGCACCATTTCCCCAAGGCAATGAAGAAAGGGCAGCCATCATGGTGGTAGAGAGCGACGGTTACATTGCGCTGATCGAGTATCTGGTAGAGAGTCTGGGTCTGTTCGAGAGCCAGCAACAAGGCGGCGGCGCCCAGACCATCGAGGATCTGGTGAGCAGCCGGGTGGCCGACAACCTGATGGCCATCTGCGAGCAGAACCCCCAGCTCGACCCCAAGGTGCGCTTCCTGATCATGCAGGAGGCCGATGCCGTGGTCGCCGACCTGGAAGAGGTGCTCTCCGCCGTCTGGTTGTCCGCCCCCAGCGAAGCCCAGCAAGCCTTCCTCATCGAGTTCATCGACCTCATCAAGAACCTGTTCGACAGCACCATCAGCTGACCCCTCCCCTGCCGTGACGGCAAGGGGACGAGATGCAATGAGGCGAGGAGTGGGCGGGACGCCCAATGAAAAGGGCCGCCTCATCGGGCAGCCCTGCTTGCTAGCATTGTCAATTCATCGCGCTTGTCAGAGTAATGAATTTCGGGGCAAAAAAATGTGTCTGGTCTTGGCAACCATCCGTGGTCGCTACCCTGTTGGTCAGCCAGGGTTCAGTTTAGTTCCCCACCTGACGCATTTTTTTCAATTATTTTTCATCACAATGACACGGGGGCCTGATGGCCCCCGTGGTATGCAATGACGCCTCAGCGATTCAGGCTGGGAGGCAGGCAGACGCCGATGCCCCCCAGGCCGCAATACCCCTCGGGATTCTTCTCCAGATATTGCTGGTGATAATCCTCGGCATAGTAGAAGGGGGCAAGCGGCAGGATGCGGGTGGTGATGGTGCGCCCGTCACCGCTCGCCGTCATGGCCTGCTGGTAGGCGGCCAGGCTCTGCTGGGCAATCGCCTCCTGGGTGTCGTCCCCGACGAAGATGTCGGAGCGATACTGGGTGCCGATGTCGCCACCCTGGCGCATCCCCTGGGCCGGATCATGGTGTTCCCAGAACAGCTTGACGAGATCCCCATAGCTGATGACCTTGGGATCGAACACCACCTGCACCGTCTCGGCGTGGCCGGTCAGGCCGCTGCACACCTCCTTGTAGGTGGGATTGGGGGTCAGCCCCCCCTGATACCCGGCGGCGGTGGAATAGACCCCGGGCTGCTGCCAGAACAGACGCTCCACACCCCAGAAACAGCCCATGCCGAACCAGGCAAGCTCCATCCCCTCGGGCCAGGGCCCCTGGGTCGGGTGGCCGTTTACTGCGTGCACCTGGCCAATCTCCAGCGCTTCCCGCCGTCCCGGCAGCGCCTCTGCCGGTGAAATAATCTGCTCCATATGCCCTGTCCTTGTATAAAACCCCGCGCAATGCGGCTGACGAAAAGGAACACCGAAGATATCAGGTTATTAGCCCGGATCAACCAGGGAGCGGCCCCCGGGGCGACCCTCCCGCCCTCGCCTGCGTCTTCCCCTCCCCACCCGCACTGGTCAAAATGGCGACAAAAAAACACCAAGTCGATATTTAGTCTTGATTTGTGAATTTATTTTCATATATTGGGCGAATTGCTGCTTTTTTATGGAATGAAACACGTGCGTGAACGCGAACCCAGCCTGGTCCATGCCTTTCGGCAATCCACCCCCTATGTCAATGTGCACCGGGGTGCCACCTTCGTCCTGATGATCGGCGGGGAAGCCATTTGTCACCCCAATTTCGCCAACATCGTCAGCGACATCGCCCTGCTGCAGACCTTGGGGATCCGCCTGGTGCTGGTGTTTGGTTCGCGTCCGCAAAATGACGAGGCCCTGGCCCGCGCCGGCATCCAGGCCCAGTATCACAAGCGGATCCGGGTCACCGACGATGCCAGTTTCGCCATCATCAAGCAGGTGTGCGGCGGTCTGCAATACGACATCACCGCCCAGCTCTCCATGGGCCTCGCCAACACCCCCATGCAGGGGGCCCGCATCAGCGTGGTGAGCGGCAACTTCGTCACCGCCCAGCCGCTGGGTGTGGATGACGGCATCGACTTCTGCCACAGCGGCCGGGTGCGTCGCATCGATGTGGAGGGGATCACCCGCCAGCTGGATCAGCACGGCCTGGTGCTCATCTCCCCCATTGGCTGCTCGGTCACCGGCGAGAGCTTCAACCTGAGCTCGGAAGAGGTGGCCCGCCGGGTGGCGGTGGATCTCAAAGCCGACAAGCTCATCTGCTTCAGCAGCACCCAGGGGGTCATGGACAGGCACGGGGAGGCCATCTCCGAGCTCTTCCCCGAGCAGGCCGAAGAGCTGCTGGTGGCGCTGGAGCAGGCGGGGGAAGAGATGTCAGGCACCGCCCGCTACCTGCGCGCGGCCATCGCCTCCTGCCGGGGTGGCGTGCCCCGCTCCCACCTGGTGAGCTATCAGGACGACGGCGCCATGCTGCAGGAGCTGTTCAGCCGCGAGGGGCTGGGTACCCAGATCGTGCGCGAAAGCGCCGAGCGGGCGAGGGCCGCCACCATTGAGGACATCGGCGGCATCCTGGATCTCATCCGTCCGCTGGAGGAGGAAGGGATCCTGGTGCGCCGCTCCCGGGAGCAGCTGGAGATGGAGATAGACAAGTTCACCATCATCGAGCGGGACGGCCTCATCATCGGCTGCGCGGCGCTCTATTGTTTCATGGAAGAAGCCATGGCCGAGATGGCCTGCGTCGCCATCCACCCGGAGTATCGCAACTCCAACCGGGGAGACACCCTGATCGCCAAGGTGGCCGAGCGGGCCAAGCGGCTCGGCATCCGTCGCCTGTTCGTGCTCACCACCCGCTCCATCCACTGGTTCCGGGAGCGGGGCTTCGATCCCCTGGAAGTCGAAGATCTGCCGGTGGAGCGCCAGCGCTTCTACAACTGGCAGCGTCGCTCCAAGGTTTTGTCCAAGACCATTTCGTAACTGATTGATCTTGTGCCTGGTTACCGTCAATTTTGTTCTTTTTTACGAACTCGATTGACAGTGCAATCCAGACCAAGGTATTTGTACATGCACGCCACCTGTCACAGGTGGCACCAGAAGAGGAGCGCTGCCCAGGCAGCCCAGGGGAGGACACCAGTGTCCGGTGAACTTGGGTCAGGGGGAGCAGCGCCGAGACGAGGCGAGTGACTGGACACCGCCACGTCGGCTGCGGGGGCTGAATCCCCCGGGTTGTCATCGGTAGTGGTCATCCCACACCGCGCCCCACCTTGGGGCGGGTACGGGATGGGCTCTGCAGGTGGAGTGCTTCTGGCCGGGATCCTCGCGTTTTCCTGCCATTTTTTGCCTCCTCCTCTCTATTTGCCCGATGAAACCGGATTTTCACCTTGAGACAGGAGTATGCAATGAACCCGATCAATGTCGCCAAGTTTGGCGGAACCAGCGTCGCCAATGCCGCGGCCATGAACCACTGCGCCGACGTGGTGCTGGCCAATCCGGCGACCCGGGTGGTGGTGCTGAGCGCCAGCGCCGGCGTCACCAACCTGCTGGTGAGCCTGGCTCAGGGTGAACTGGACGAAGCCGGACAGGATGCTCAGCTCGCCAGGCTTGCCGACATCCAGCTGGCCATTCTGGCCGCCCTTGGCAACCCGAGCGACGTGAGCGCCCTCATCCATGCCCAGCTTGGCGACATTCGCACCATGGCCCGCCAGGCCAGTCAGCACACCGACGCCGAACTCGCCGATCGCCTCATCGCCTGCGGCGAGCTGATGTCCACCCGTCTCTTTACCGAACTCCTGCACCAGCGCGGGGTCAAGGCCCAGTGGCAGGATGCGCGCCAACTGCTGCGCACCGACAGCCGCTTTGGCAAGGCCACCGTGGATCTCGCGGCGACCCGCGCCCTCTGCCAGCAGGCGGTGGGCCCGTTGCTGGGTGACAGCCTGGTCATCACCCAGGGCTTCATCGGTGCCGACGGCGATGGCCGCACCACCACCCTCGGCCGTGGCGGCTCCGACTACAGCGCGGCCCTCCTGGCCGAGGCCCTGGACGCAGGCAGCATCGAGATCTGGACCGACGTGCCCGGCATCTATACCACGGATCCCCGCCTGGTCACTCGCGCCCGCCCCATCCCCGAAATCAGCTTCGTGGAGGCGGCGGAGATGGCCACCTTCGGCGCCAAGGTGCTGCACCCGGCCACCCTGCAACCCGCGCTGCGCCAGGACATCCCGGTGTTCGTGGGCTCCGCCAAGGATCCCGCCGCCGGTGGTACCTGGATCCGCGCCACCACCCGCAGCAACCCGCTGTTCCGGGCCGTGGCCCTGCGCCGCCAGCAGGTGCTGGTGACCCTGCACAGCCTCAACATGTTCCACGCCTACGGCTTCCTGGCCGAGGTGTTCGGCATCCTGGCCCGTCACCGCATCTCGGTGGATCTCATCACCACCTCCGAGGTGAGCGTCTCCCTGACCCTGGATCACACCGGCAGCCAGAGCAACGGCGAACCCATCCTGAACGACAAGGTGCTGGCGGAGCTCGGCCAGCTGTGCAAGGTGGAAGTGGAGACCGGCTTCGCCCTTGTGGCGCTCATCGGCAACCGCATGAGCGAGGCGGCCGGGGTAGGCAGCCAGGTGTTCGACGCCATCCGCGAGCACAACATCCGGATGATCTGCTACGGCGCCAGCGCTCACAACCTCTGCTTCCTGGTCAAAGAGGACGAGGCGGGCCACATCGTCAACTGCCTGCACCGGGAACTGCTCGACTGAGTCGCCCCGGCGCTGGCACACAACGAGCCTCCTCCGCCCCATCACCCGGGGCGGCCTTCCCCACTCAGCAAAGAGGGGCGCCGCGGCGCCCCTCTTGTCACTCTTCTTTCACCATCAGCTGGTGACCAGGGTGGCCCGGGTGGGCAGCAGATTGGCCCGGATCTGCTCGCGCAGCCCTCCCAGCCGTTGCAGCAACCCGGCCTGACCGAGCCCCGCTTCGTCAGGGGCCAGATTGTCCACCAGGGCCGGGAAGTGCTCCCGTACCGCCTGCTCCAGCCAGTCGAGGCGGCGCAGGGTGAGCGGGCCGCAGCTCTTTCCGCTGAGGTCGTCCAGGATGTCGAGCCGATGGCTGCGGTACATGTCGCGCCACCAGTTGGCCGCCAGCGCCTCGTCGCTTGCCAGCGCCGCACTCCACTCCCCCACCAGTCCCTGCATCCGCGCCAGCACGGGGGCGCTCGCCCCCTCCCGCGACAGGTATTGCAGCTCTCCCCTGGCCCAGGCGAGGCAGAGCTCGCGCCAGCGGCGAAACAGCGGCAAGGGATCCGCCTCGTCCAGCCAGAGCCCGGAGAGGGTGCGGGTTTCCAGCCGCTCAGGCACATGGAAGTCGGGATCGGTGAGGCCGTTGGAGTTGAACTCGTGCAGGGGATCGAAGGGCCACATGTAGCCAAAATCGAACACCGAGATATGCTGGCCGTCATCCAGCAGGTTGCCCGGGCTCGGATCCCAGTCAAACCAGCCCCAGCGGGCCAGCTCCGCCTCCACCGCCAGCATCTGCGCCAGGTTGCGCTCGCAGAGCGTGCGCACCGGCTCCCCCCGCAGCCAGGGGGAGACCAGCACCCCGGCCCGGGCGGAGCCGAAACTGGTGCAGACCACGTTGGAGAGGATGGTGGGGTGCAGCTCCCGCAGGCTCTCTATCTCCCGACGCCGCTCCAGCTCGGTGAGAAAGGCGGTCTTGCCGTCCACATTGGCCACCAGAGAGTCCTGGCGGCAGCGTTTCAGGCACCAGTGGTGCCCCTCCACCTTGAGATGGAACACCTCGGCGGTGAGCCCGTGACCGTAGACCTTGACGACGTCCGGGTGATCCTCGGTCAGCCGGACGAGCTGGGGCAGCGGCAGGGGGCAGTCCCGCTCCCGCCCGATCCGGATCTCTTCTTTGCTCTCCAGCATCTGGAGCAATCTGGCCTGACGCGCCGCAACTTTGGGATTCATACATGTACCTCCAACCGTTACTGAGAGACTAAACAGCGCCCCCCTCCCAGACCAGCGGCAAAGGCTCATGATGACGCTTTCATCACAGAATGAGTGCCCCTGGCGGATCGGGATCACAAATTGCTTCACAGTGCTCATCACGGAATATTCATCTTGTTGTCATTAAATTGACATCAAGGAACAAGCCACGCACCATCGGGTCAAAATAGAGGCAGTCGTCGCTGCCATGACCGCTCCAAGGATGAGCCCTTATGAATGCCCCCGTCACCGGCCACCGCCCCGCCTCCCAGCCCCTGGCCGGGCTGTTGCTGGGTCTGCTGACCGCCCTGCTGCTGCTGACCCTCGCCCTGCCGCTGCTCAACCCCGTCAGCTGGCTCGGGCGTGCCGCCCCCCTCATTCTGGGCCCGGCGGATCAGCCCATCGCCACCCTCCATCGCTACAGCCTGCTCTACAAAAGTGACAACCGGGGCTTCTATCTGGTGGTGCGCAGCCAGTGGCAACTGCTCAAACCCCTGCAGGAGGGGGACAAGGTGCGGGTGGAGCTGCTCAACGACAAAGGGGTGCGCATCGATCAGCTGAGCCAGGCGGTGGACAAGCGCCAGAAGTGCCGCAAGGAGCGCTGCACCCTGAGCCTCAACAGCGCCCTGCGCGCCCCCGACGACGCCCTGGACAGCCGCTACCAGCTGCGCATCGGGCTGCTGCTGGCAGACAGGCCGGAGAGCGCCGAATACAGCCAGATCCTCCAGACCCTGCCGGAGCGCGGTTTCAACCTCCTCTACCTGATGACCAGCCTGCTGCTGGTGCTGCTGGTGAGCGCCGCCGTGCTCAAGGCCCTGCTGCCGCGGCTGCGCCGAAGCTACCGCGCCCGGGTGGCAGGCAGCCTGCTGCTTGGCAACCTCACCTTCGTGCTGCTCCACGGCTTCGTGGTGTTCAAGCTGGGGGAATTCCTGTTCTGGTCGGGCTTTCGGCCAGAGCACTACTACCTCGCCTGGGGCAGCATGGTGCTGGGCTGGAGCCTCTGCGCCCTCGCGGGCTTCAGCCTCTATATGGGGCTGCTCTTCACCGCCCTCTCGGGCATCGGGCTGCTCGCCAACTTCATGAAGATCGCCATCTACGGGGTGCCGCTGGGGGGGGACGATCTGGGCAACCTGCTGGCCCTGCTGCACATCCTGCTCGATCAGCACCCTGTGGTGCCGGTGCTCGTCGTGCTGGGGCTCCTCTTTCTGGTGTGGCGCTTCGCCCTCTCCCGCTGGATCCTGCGGGGCTTGCTGCGCACCGCCGCCGCCACCGCCGCCTTCTTTGCCCTCTGCGTGTTCGCCACCCAGACCGGCAACAAGCTGCTCGGGGCCAACATCCGCTACGTGGACAGGGCGGTGAACTACCACAGGGACATCATCCGCGCCGGCCCCGGCCTCTACCTGTTCAACCTGGTGGACGAGATGCTGCAAAGCGGCAACGTGTTTCGCTACCCCTTGCAGATCAACGAGCGCACCCCGGAGCTGAGCCTGCCCGCCCAGCCCAGGGCTCCCCGCTTCGATCTGGTGATCGTGCTGCAATACGAGTCACTCTGGCTTGACTGGCAGGGCCGTCTCTGCGCCCCCGCCCCCACCTTGAGTCTGCCCGCCAGCGTGGCCCAATGGCGCAAGACCATCCACTCCCCCACCACGGGTGGCATGACGGTACTGGCGGAGTTCGAGATGAACACCGGCCTGCCGGTGGGCCTGCTCAAACAGGGGGTGGTGCCCTACTACTACCTCTCGGACAAGGTGCCCGGCCTTGCGCGCAGCGCAGCCCAAAGCGGCTACCAGACCCTGTTCGCCCACCCCTATGTGGAGAAGTTCTGGGGCCGCGCCAAGGCGATCCCGGCCCTCGGCTACCAGGAGCGCTGGTTCGATACCCGCTTCACCGCCCTCGAGCACAAGGGGCTCTACATCTCCGACGATGCCCTCATCGATCACCTGCTCAAACGCAGCAACCAGGACGATCAGCCCCTGTTCGCCTACGCGGTCACCATGCAGGGGCACGGCCCCTTCGACGGGGATCGCTACCGGGCCCAGCAGCGCAGCGGCGCCTGCCCGGATCAGAGCCCGGCGGATACCCAGTTGCTCAACACCTACTACACCGGGGTGGTGGATGCCATGGCCTCCCTGGAGCGGCTGCTCAAGACCCTGGACAACTCCGGCAAGCGCTACCTGGTGGTGGCCTTCGGGGACCACCAGCCCTTCCTGATGTCGGCCGGCAAGGGCATCCACGGCGCCAAACCGCCACGGGATGCCAGCTACCAGATCCCCATGATGGCCTTCACCCGGGCCGGGGACGGGCTGGATCTCGCCCGCCAGTTCGACCCGGTGCGCCAGCTCTACCAGATGGGCCAGGCCACAAGGCAACTGCTGGCGGGGGACCTCACCCCCATCCGTGACCAACCCCTGCTCCACCCGGTTCTCGGGGAGGAGAAAGGCTTCGACCCCTCTCCCCTGGTGCCGCAGATCCGCGCCAGCTTCCGGCCCGATGCATTGCCCTGATCGATTGAGACACGAGGGACACAGATCCTTGCAACACCTTCCGGCCCGATGCCCTGCCCTGATCCGCAGCGAACTAGCAGACGACAAAGAGGTCGCCCGGGCGGCCTCTTTTTATGGGCGGGATGCGAGAACAGTGCCGCCTGCACCTCGCCATGTTCGTCCCAACCTGGGCTCTACGACCCATGACAGGTCATTTTTTGTTTAGACATATCAAACGATAACTCATTATCGAATAGTAAAATTGAACAACTTTGCCGACCTTCAGGCCCTGTGCCCCCCCCCCATGTTCCCGCACCTTCTCCGGGCCGGGCCGCTTTTTCTCTCATTCCCGACCAGCCCAGAACCATCGGGGCATTCGATACGTTCAGGCCTTGAGCCCCACTCACTTGCACCCACCTTTGCGCGCCACACCCAACAAAAAGCCGACCTAGGGGTCGGCTTGTGACGGGGCGTTTGGCCATGCAGGGCCGGACGCTGGCGGGCTAGATCACCACGGCGGTGCCGCTGATGCTGACCATCAGCATGCTGCCGTTCTGGCCCACCACCTCGTAGTCGATGTCGATGCCCACCACGGCGTTGGCCCCCAGCGCCTGGGCACGCTCCTTGAGCTCCTCGAAGGCGATCTCCCGGGCCCGGGCCAGCTCTTTTTCGTAGGCGCCGGAGCGACCGCCGATGATGTCGCGGATGCCGGCGAACAGATCCTTGAAGATGTTGGCGCCGAGGATGGCTTCGCCCACGACAATGCCGCGGTACTCGCGAATGGTCTTGCCTTCCAGGGTGGGGGTGGTTGAGAGGATCATGAGGTCTCCTGTGAGTTGAGCTGGGTGCGCGAAGCACCGTTGCCGTCATGGTAGCAAGGTGTTGGCCAAAGCATAAGCCCGGCGTGGCGGGGCGCCCCGTGCATCGTGCCCGCCACGCTCATCAAGGTGCCATCTATACTGCCTGTGTCGTGCCACTTTCCCCGGGAATGCAAGGATGGGCACCGACGCTGGGGAGAGGGCTTCTCAGCCACGATGAAAGAGGGACCTTGATGAAACGGACACTGCTGCTGTTGCCCCTGACCGCCATGTTGAACGCCCCCGCCGAGGGGGCCGGTCTCTACCTGTACGAAACCGGCACCAATGATCTCGGCCTGGCCGCCGCCGGCATGGCCGCCAGGGCCCAGGATGCCACCGTGCAACTGGTGAACCCCGCCGGCCTGACCCGGCTGGAGGGGCGCCACCTCACCCTCGGCGGGCAACTGCTCTACGGGGACCTGCCCTACGATCTGGACGATCCCGCGAAGGGGGATGTCGATACCGTCGTCGGCTGGTTCCCCGCGGCCTCCGCCTACTACAGCCAGCAGCTCGATGATCGCTGGTCGGCGGGCCTGGCGCTCTATGGCAACTTCGGGCTGGGGCTCGATTTTGGCGACTGGGCTGGCAAGCAGCTCATCAAGAAGGCCACCCTGATCGGCCTCACCCTGCAACCATCCATCGCCTATCGCCTATCGCCTCGACGAGCACTGGTCGCTCGGGGCCGGGGTCGGCATCAACTACGGCCTGTTCTCCCTCACCCGGGAGGGCAGTGGCGGGGAGCAGAAGCAGGACGACGGAGACTGGGCCCTCAATGCCAAGCTGGGGCTCCTCTATGAGCGCAATCCAGAGACCCGATTCGGGCTCGGCTATGCCAGCGAGGTGACCTACCACTTCGCCATCGACCGCACCATCACCTTCTCGCGCCCCAACCTGCCCGGCATCAGCGCCACCCTGCCCCTGTCCGGCATGGTCAACAGCCCCCAGCAGCTGATGGTGAGCGCCTTTCATACTCTGGCCCACGACTGGGCCATCATGGGCAATCTGGGCTGGCAGGACTGGAGCCGCTACAACGACAACGAAGTCACCATCTTTGACCGCACCGCCCCGCAGAAGGGGCTCTATCAGGGCAGTTACCACCTGGCGCTCGGGCTCCAGCACGCGCTGACGCCCCAATGGACCCTCAATGGCGGCGTAGCGTACGACACCAGTGCCTACCGGGATCAAGATCACACCTCCCTCACGGCGCCAAGCGGCAGCGCGTTGCGGCTCGGCACCGGTGTCACCTATGCGCTCACCCCTCAGGAGACCCTGGGAGCCGGGTTTGAGTACATCCACATGGAGAGCGCCAGCGTCGATGAGCGGGATCTCTCGGGCCGCTACCCCACCCCGGCCCTCTACTTCTTCGCCCTCAACTACGGCAGACGTTTCTAGCGTCGGCCCGCGTCGGCCATAAAAAAAGGAGAGGCAAGCCTCTCCTTTTTGATGTTCGCAGCGGCAGCCGCCATGCACTCAGTGCAGCTTCATGCTCGGGCGCAGCACCCGGTTGATGCGGCCCACCAGCATGATGAGGCCGGTCTTGATGTAGCCGTGCAGGGCGACCTGGTGCATCCGGTAGAGGGAGATGTAGACGATGCGCGCGATGTAGCCTTCTACCATCATGGAGCCGCGCATCAGGTTACCCATCAGGCTGCCCACGGTGGAGAAGCGGCTCAAGGAGACCAGGGAGCCATGATCGTGATAGCGGTAGGGCTTCATCTCGCCGCCGTTCATCTTGGCCAGGATGTTCTTGAACGCCTGGGTCGCCATCTGGTGGGCGGACTGGGCGCGGGGCGGCACGAACTTGCCGTCCGGCTGCGGGCAAGCGGCGCAGTCGCCGATGACGAAGATGTTCTCGTCCCGGGTAGTCTGCAGGGTCTCGTGGACCACCAGCTGGTTGATGCGGTTGGTTTCCAGGCCCGCGATCTCCTTCATGAAGTCCGGCGCCTTGATGCCCGCGGCCCACACCATGAGGTCTGCTTCAATCAGCTCCCCATCCTTGGTGTGCAGACCATCGCTGGTCGCTTCGGTGATCATGGTGGCGGTGCGCACGTCCACGCCCAGCTTCACCAGCTCCTGATGGGCGGAGCCGCTGATGCGCTCCGGCAGGGCCGGCAGGATGCGGGGGCCCGCTTCCACCAGGGTCACCTTGAGACTGTCGGTGGTGAGGTTCTTGAAGCCGTAGGCGTAGAGCTGCTCCACCGCGTTGTAGAGCTCGGCAGAGAGTTCGACGCCGGTGGCGCCGCCGCCGACGATGGCGATCTTCACCTTGTCACCGGGCTGGTATTCGGTGGCGAACTGCAGGAAGCGGTTCATCATGCTGTTGTAGAAGCGGTGCGCCTGGGAGGGGCTGTCCAGGAAGATGCAGTGATCCTTGATGCCCTTGGTGTTGAAGTCGTTGGAGACGGAGCCGATGGCCATCACCAGGATGTCGTAAGCCACTTCCCGCTCGTTGACCACCAGGGCGCCGCTCTCGTCGTGGATCGGCGCCAGCACGATGCGTTTCTCGTCGCGCTTGATGTCGGTCAGGCTGCCGAGCTGGAATTCAAAGCCGTGGTTCTTGGCGTGGGACTGGTAGCTCAGGGCGTCGATGCCCGCATCCATGGAGCCGGTGGCCACTTCGTGCAGCAGGGGTTTCCACAGGTGGGTGCGATTGCGATCCACCAGGGTGATCCTGGCCTTGTTCTTCTTGCCCAGCTTGCGGCCCAGGCTGGTCGCAAGCTCGAGACCACCGGCGCCACCGCCTACAACGACAATATTCATCATGATGATTTTCCTTGGTTCCTCAAAACGAAAGGGAGCCATTGGCTCCCTAAAACGAAATCGGTTGACGTGATGGCTCAGGCTTCTTTGAAGGCCTTCATCCGTTGCAGATGGTGCGAGATGTTCTTGAACTTATGGGTCTCGCGCTCATCCCATACGATGTCGTAATAGTTCTTCAATTCACGTTCAGTGTCCCGATTATCGCGGATTTCATCCTGAACGGAAAGGATGCACAGGCAGTTTCCTGAATTTTTATTACGAAATTCGGTTACACACTTGGTGCCGATGTCCTCGTACTCCTCCGGCCTGTCGATCTTGCCCTGCATGTTCTCTTCCGGGTGCAGATTGGGGTTGAAGACCACCTGCTTGATGCCGCACAGAAACCCGATCCGCTCGCTCCAGTAGCCACCCAGGCCCACGCCGCAGATGAGGGGTTTGGGATCGGTGCTCATGTCGAGCTGCTTCTTCACTTCCTTGAGCAGATGGCTCATGTCGTGGCGGGGGTGAACCGTGCTGTAGTGCACGAAACGCACATCATCATCGATAAACTGCAACTGCAGCACTTTTTCATGATTGCCGGGGCTGGTGGCATCAAAGCCATGCAGATAGATGATCATGGACAAGACCTCAAAAACTGTGTCGGTTCTATCGAAACTACCCCAGCGACAGGGCCTTGCGCCACCAAAACATCCCACTTTCTTGCTTTGGATCACGCCCCTTCGGGCCACCAAACAGCGCGCCGGGGCCGCTGTGGCAGCGCCATGCCCCGGCGGGACATGGCGCAAACCGGGTCTGGCGAGGTTAACTGCCGCACTGGGCGAAGCGCGCCACCGCCGCTTCCACCAGGGCCAGGCTCCCCTGCCAGAAGGCGGGTTTTCGAATGTCCTGCCCCAAATGCCGTTCGACCAGTTCTTCGGCGCTCATGCGACCTGTGTCTCGCAGCAGGGCGCGGTAGGCCTTCGCCACCCCCGCCTCCCCTGCGGCCTGGCGGCTCATCAGCTGCTGATAGACCCCGAGGCTGAACAGATAGCCAAAGAGGTAGGGGTAGTTGTAAAAACCGAAGCCCGCGATGGAGAAGTGCGCCTTGGCGGCCCAGAACAGGGGGTGATAACGGTCGAGGCTCTGCTCGTACCAGCGCCCCCAGGCCTCGTCGGTGAGCCCCTTGAGCCGGGCCGACAACACATAGCCCTGCTCGCGCTCGGCCACCAGGGCCCGCTCGAAGTCGAAACGGGCCGGGATGTTGACCAGGAAGGTGGCGGCGCCATCGGCATCCGCCCAGGCGATGGCCAGACGCTCCTCGGCGCTTCGGGCCTGCTCGTAGAGGGCGCTGCGCACCAGGGTCTCGGCGAAGATGGAGGCGGTCTCCGCGAGCGTCATGGGGTAGCTGCGCTGGCTCATGGGCAAGTCGCGGATGAGCCAGTTGTGCCAGGCGTGACCGAGCTCGTGGGCCAGCGTGATGACGTTGTCCATGGTGCCCGCATAGGTGATGAAGACCCGCGGCTCCACCGGCTCGGCAAACTTGGTGCAATAGGCCCCGGTGCGCCGGTTGGGGGTGGGGGCGGCATCAATCCAGCCGCGCTCGGCCATCATGCGGGCAAAGTCCCCCATCTCGGGGTCAAAGCGCGCGAAGGCCTGGGCGATGATGTCGACCGCCTCCTCGAAGGGGATCTCCCGGCGGCTGGCGGCAGGGGGCGGCGCAAAGAGATCCTCCGGCCCCAGCACCTCGAGGCCGAGGTGACCGGCCATCAGCCCCAGGGCTCGCTGGCCCAGATGGCGGGCCTGCCAGGTCTCCGCCATCAGGGTATCCAGGGTCGCCCGCTCGATGTGGCTCTGGTGGCAGGAGAGATCCAGGGCATCGAGGCGCCGGTGTTTGCCGCGCTGGCGCGAGAGCTCCAGGCGCCAGCCGTTGAGGGCGTTGAGGATGGCCGCCACCGTCTCCTGCTCCCCTTCCCAGCCGGCGCTGATGGCATCGAAGGCCTCTTTGCGCAGGGCCCGATCCGGGCTGGAGAGCAGGTTGCTCGCCTCCGCCAGCCCCATCTCGCGACCCGCGATCACCAGCCTTATCTTGCCCACCAGATCGTTGTAGAGGTTGCCCCAGGCGTGCAGGCCGTCGGTGCCAAGGCCGATGACCAGCTGCTCCGCCTCCACCGGCAGCCGCTGATCCTGCAG
>NZ_CAWMFQ010000330.1:38429-40028 GCF_963866995.1 Aeromonas sp. ZOR0002
TCCCCGAGCAGGGGGTCGGCCATCAGTTGCTCAAACTCGGGCGCAGGCAGCCCCAGCATCAGATCTTCGATGGGGGCAAGCGTCTTGAACAGATCCGCATTGAGGGCACGGGCCCGGGAGGCAACCTGCTTGGCGAGGGGATCCCGGGCGTCCTGGCTCCCCTTGCAGGCGGCCAGCACGGCGATGTTCCAGCCGATGTCGCGAATGCGCCGGGCCCGCAGGCGTACCTCCCTGAGGAAGTCCTGCAAGGCGCCTGGGGTGCGCGGAACCTGGGCCAGTCCCTCGATAAAACCGCTCAGCTCGGCCAGGCTGGCGCGGGCCAGGCTCATGTCCGCCTCGAGGACACAGCTGTCGAGGGAGGGGTAGATGTGATCATTTTGCCACTGCTGTGGATAGACTCGTTGTTGCATCGAACGCTCATCGTCAGGGACGGGCCTGGCCCGTCGTGAAATCCAGGTGGCCAGAGCCACCACCTTCGCGGGCAGGCATCATACCAGCCGCTCGAGGCGCACCACCGCCTCTTCCACATAGCGCAGGCTCTCCTGCCAGAACCCGGGTTCGCGGATGTCGACCCCCAGGTGCTTCTCCACCAGCGCCTCGGCGCTCATGCGGCCGGTATCTCGCAGCAGGGCGCGATAGGCGGGCACAAACTCGCCCCCGGCCCGCGCATGCTGGGCATAGAGCCCCAGGCTGAAGAGATAGCCAAACAGATAGGGGTAGTTGTAGAACCCGGACTCGGCGATGGAGAAGTGACCCTTGCTGGCCCAGAACAGCTCGTCATACTGGCTGAGGGCGTCACCATAGCACTGCTGCTGCGCCGATTTCATCATCTCCCGCATCTGGCTCGCCCCCACGTAACCCGCCTCCCGCGCCGTCACCAGGGCGTGCTCGAAGGCAAAGCGGGCGGGGATGTCGAGCAGCAGGCTCGCGGCCCGCTCCCCGTCCAGCCAGGCGATGGCCCGGCGCTGCTCAACCTTGTCGGTGGCGGCCAGCAGGGCATCGCGCACCAGGATCTCGGCAAAGAGGGAGGCGGTCTCCGCCAGCGTCTTGGGGTAGCCCCGCTGTTCGAAGGGAAGATCCCGCAGCAACCAGCTGTGCCAGGCGTGGCCGAGCTCATGGGCCAGGGTGATGACGTTGTCCATGGTCCCCTCGAAGGTGAGGAAGACCCTTGGCTCGGGCGGATCGGCATACTCGGTGCAATAGGCGCCGCTTCGCCTGTGCTCGCTCGGGGCCGCATCGATCCACCCCTTGTCGGCCATCATGCGGACAAACGCCCCCATCTCGGGGTCGAAGGCAGCAAAGGCCTCCATCACCAGATTCAGCGCCTGCTCGACGCCGAACTTGCCGTGCACGGCCTGAGGCGCCGGGGCAAAGAGATCCCAGGGGGCGAAGTCGGTGATCTGCTGGGCACAGGCCATGGCCCGCAAGGCGCGGCGCCCGAGCTCCCTGTGCTCCCCGGCCGCCGCCATCAGGGTCTCCAGGGTCGCGCCCGTGATGTGCTCCTGATGGCAGGTGACCTCAAGGGCATCCAGCCTGCGCCCCTTGCCGCGCTGGCGGCCGAGCTCGTTGCGCCAGCCGTTGATGGCGTTGAGAATGGCG
>NZ_CAWMFQ010000330.1:40061-46468 GCF_963866995.1 Aeromonas sp. ZOR0002
CTGCTCCGCCTCCCAGGCGCCCTGGATGGCGTGCCAGGCGCTGGCGCGCCGCGCCCTGTCCGGGTGGGCGAGCAGGTTGTCCGCCTGGGCAAGCCCCATGGGCACCCCCTCCACCACCGGCAGCAGCCGCCCCACCAGGTTGTCGTAGAGATCCCCCCACCCCTGCAGGCCGTCTACCGCCAACCCCTCGATGAGCTGCTCGCTCTCGAGCGAAAGCCACTGATCCTGCAGCGCTCTGTCGTGATGGATGTGGTAGGCCAGCTCGAAGAGCTCGGGATCTTGCAGCAGGGTGCGCACCAGTGACTCGGGGGCGCGAACCCAGAACAGGTCCACCGGCTTGCTGCGCTGGGCCAGGGTCGCCTCCAGCTGCTGGCCCCGGGAGAGCAGTACCCGGGCCTCCTCGTCGCGCCCGTGCTGGCTCAGCCGGTTGTAACCATAGACCTGGCTGTTCCAGGCCAGGGTCTTCACCCCGTTGGCCTCGCGGCGGATGGCCCGCAACAGGTGGCGCAGGGCATTGGCATCCGCAACGGGATGGGCGGGATCCGGCAGGTCCGCCAGGAGGGCGTCAAGCCGGGTAAGGGCGCGGGCAGCCTCCTGGAAGGCGGCCTCGATGGCAGGATCGTCGGGGGCGGCATAGATGTGATCATCTCGCCAAACGGGTGGTTTCATGGTTGTCCTTGTCTGTTTGCGTCCATATCGGGTCACCCCGCCTCTGCGGGCGGGTGAAACCGGATAGTACGAAGGGGGCCAGGCACTTGCCTAGCCCCCATTCGAGGCAACCAGCAGAAGAGCGCCCCCGGGTGCGACGGCCCCTGTCGGCCCTCCCCCGACAAGCGACCTATTTGGCGGGCTGAAGCTTGCTCACCAGGGTCATGGCCACCACCAGCACCAGCCCTGCCACCACGCCTGCCAGAGCGCTCAGCAGGGTGGGCGTCACCACGGCCAGTACCCCGCCGACCCCGGGCAGGGCGGCCACCGTGCCCGCCGTCCCTTCGATGAGATGATGGAGGAAGGGCCAGCCATGGACCAGAATGCCGCCGCCGACCATGAACATGGCGATGGTGCCCACCAGGGCAAGCAGGTGCATCAGACGGGGCGCCGTCACCAGCAGCCCCTGCCCCACCGCCCGGCGCACGGCGCCGCCATCGGGCTTTTGCAGCAGGTGCAGACCGATGTCGTCGAGCTTGACGATGAGCCCCACCAGGCCATAGACCCCGACGGTCATCAGCAGGGCGATGCCCGCTACCACGGCGATCTGCAGGCCCAGGCTCGACCCCTGCACGGTGCCGAGGGCGATGACGATGATCTCCGCCGAGAGGATGAAATCGGTGCGAATGGCCCCCTTCACCTTCTGGCGCTCATAGGCCGCCAGATCCTCGGGCACCGGCGCCGCCTGATGCGCCTCCTCCTCGTGGGGCAGGAACTTGTGGACCAGCTTCTCCGCCCCCTCGAAACAGAGGTAGGCCCCCCCCAGCATCAGGAGCGGGGTGATGAGCCAGGGGATAAGAGCGCTGATGGCGATGGCGGCAGGCACCAGGATGAGCTTGTTGCGAAACGACCCCTTGGCCACCGCCCACACCACCGGCAGCTCACGCTCGGCCCGCACCCCGGAGACCTGTTCTGCATTGAGGGCGAGATCGTCCCCCAGCACCCCAGCCGTCTTCTTCGCCGCCACCTTGGTCATCAGGGCGACATCATCGAGCACGCTGGCAATATCATCGAGCAGGGTCAACAAACTGGCTCCGGCCATATCTGGCATTCCTTCTATTGAGTGGGACACATCCGGGCTGCCCCGGTCAGGGTGATGAGGGGGTCAGGGGACCACGGGCCCATCCGGGGATCACCCTTTGGGGCAAAAGATGGCACAGTGTAACGGGAAGCCGCCACGGCGGCAGCCCCCCATGGCAGATCCCCTGCTCCGTTTTCACCTCACGGCCACCGGCCCAAGGAGTTCCCATGCAACCCTGGCAACCTCTGCTCGATTTCTGGTTTGGCGATGACGCAGACGACGCCCCCCGTGCCGCCCGTCAGGCCCCCCTCTGGTGGGGCAAGAGCAGCGAGACCGATGCCCTGCTGGCCTCACGCTTCGGCGAACTGGCGGCCCGTGCCGCAGCAGGCGAGCTCGCTCGTTGGGAGGACGATCCCGCAGGGCGCCTGGCCCTCATCCTGCTGCTGGACCAGCTGCCGCGAAACCTTCACCGCCACACCCCCGCCGCCTTCGCCCAGGACGACAAGGCCAGGGCGCTGTGCCTCAAGGGGCTCACCCTCGGGGTCGACAAGGGGCTCTCGCCGCTGGCCCGGGTCTTCTTCTATCTGCCCCTCGAGCACGCGGAGTCCAGAGAGCAGCAGGCCAGAAGCGTCGCCCTGTTCGAGGCCCTGGCCGACGAGCAGGCCACAGGCCCCGCTCGGGCCACCTTCCAAGGCTTTGCCGACTTTGCTCGGCGCCACCAGGTGATCGTCGATCGCTTTGGCCGCTTCCCCCACCGCAACGCCATCCTGGGCAGGGCGAGCACGGAGGAAGAGGCCGCCTTCCTGCAACAGCCCGGTTCGGGGTTCTGACATAAAAAAATCCCCGCCATGGGCATGGCGGGGAGAGAACAACCGATCCGCGCATCACTGGATGCGATAGCGGGAGATCTGCTGGTGGATATTCTCCGTGGTCACGTTCAGCTCCTCTGCGGCGGCAGAAGTCTCCTCCGCCGTGCTGCTGGTCTGCTGCACCACCTGGGCTATCTGCTCGACCTGGAGGGCGATGGATTCCGCCGCCGAGGTCTGCTCGCGGATGGCCAGGGTGATCTCGCCGACCTGATCCATGACGCGATGGGAGGCCTGGCGGATCTGGGTGATGATGGCCCCGCTTTCCGTCGCCATGGCCACCCCTTGCGCCACCTTCTCCTCCACCAGGACCATTCTGGCCACCGTGGCCTCGGACCCTTGCTGGATTGCCTCCACCGTCCTTGAGATCTCCTGGGTCGACTGGGCCGTCCGCTCCGCCAGCTTGCGCACCTCGTCGGCGACCACCGCAAAGCCGCGTCCCTGCTCACCGGCCCGCGCCGCCTCGATGGCGGCGTTGAGCGCCAGCAGGTTGGTCTGCCCCGCCACATCGTTGATGACGTTCACCACCCCACCGATGCGGGAGATCCCCTCCCCCAGCGCCGTCACATCGCGGGAGGCCTGACGAATGGCGTCGGCGATATCGTTGATGGCGAGCACAGTGCGCTCTATGGTGGCCCCGCCGTCACTGGCGAGCTTGCCGGATTCATTGGTGATGCGGCTGGTCTCCTGGGTGCGCTGGGAGATGTCCGTGATGCTCACGCTCATCTCCTCCACCCCGGCGGCGATAAGGCTGGTGGCGTCATTGGCCTGACTCGCCGACTCCGCCATGTGCTGGGCCGCCTGGGAGAGGGACTCTGCCGTGCTCTTGATCTGCAGGCTGCCCACCGAGAACTCGGTGAAGGTCTGCTGCAAGGTGTCCAGCAGGCGGTTGACCGCCGTCAGCGTCTGGCCGATCTCGTCCTGCTGGCTCACATTGGCCCGCAGGGTGAAGTTCAGGTCGCGCTGGATCTCGGACAGGGTCGCCATGGCCAGACGGAGGGGATTGGCGACCTGCCTGAACAGCCAGAGAAAGAGCACCAGCGTGAGGGCTCCCGTGCCCACCGAGATGAACAACAGGGCCTGCATGCTGCTATCGGCATTCTGCTCGCCTCGCAGCTTGACGGCGTCACCTTGCTGGATGTTGAAGTGGACGTGCTTGTCGATGGCCTGGGAAAGCTGCTCAAACAAGGGGGCAAGCTCCTTGTCGATCGCCTCTCTGGCCTCCACATTCTTGTTCTCGCGGGACAGGCGCAGGACGTCTTCGGAGGCTTTGTCGTACTGGGCAACCAGGCGCCGATCATCGGCGACGAGCTGCCTGTCCTCCTCATTGGAGATCATCCCGCTTTCATACTGGCTCAGCAGGGCGTCCATCTAGGTGTGAAGGGATGCAATGCTCTGCTCTATCTGACTCATCTTGCCGTCGTCGGTGTTGAGCACGTGCGCCTGGATCAATGAATGCAGGGCGTAGAAGTCTGTCTGTATCTCCTTGGTCGTGGAAATGCTGGGGACTGTGTTGTCTGTTACATAGCTGAGATCCGCATTGGCGGAGGAGAGTCTGCTGATGCTGAACCAGCTGAGACACCCCAGGGCCAGCATGACCAGCAGGGCAATGAGTTGAAGCCGACGAGCGATATTCATGAGTGCTTACTCCATCCATAGACTCCCTGCCAGTGTAGCCGAAGCGGGCCCCGAAAATAGCGCCTAAAACATGCATTTCATTACACTTTTCAACTTCTGCTCAGCCGCGTCACACACGCCGCCCCAGCCCGGCCTTCGGGACCGCCGCGCCCCCTCTGGCAGAATGGAAAAAGGAAGGCATTCGCCTTCCTTTTTTGCCCGGGGCGGCCGCACTGGCCGCCCATGTGCCCCGTGACGGGGCGTTCGGCGGTCACGCCGCCTCGGCCAGCTCCTCCTCTTTTTTCTGGTAGGCCTGGGGGGAGAGCCCCAGCAGCTCCTGCACGGTGGAGGCCACCGTGATGGAGGAGAGCGTCCCCACCAGGATGCCGGCGAACAGGGTGAAGGAGAAGCCGTAGAGGGCGTCGCCGCCGAACAGGAGCAGGGCCCCCACGGTGAAGAGGGTAGTGCCCGAGGTGATCATGGTGCGGCTGAAGGTGGCCTTGATGGCCACGTCCGAGCACTCGTGGATCCCCATGCGGGTACGCGACCCCAGCAAGTCCCGCAGCCGGTCCGAGATGACGATGCTGTCGTTGAGGGAGTAGCCTATCACCGCCATCAGGCCCGCGATGACGTTGAGGTCGAACTCGATGTCAAAGAGCGCGAGCAGCCCGATGGCCACCAGACCGTCGTGCAGCACCGACACCAGGATGCCGATGGCCTGGCGCCACTCGAAGCGCACCGCCAGGTAGGCGGAGATGGCGAGCGAGGCCACCAGCACCGCCAGCATCCCCTGCTGGAACAGCTCTGCGCCCACCTGGGGCCCGACGATGGTGGTGCGCAAGAGCTCCACCGGCAAGGCGAGTTGCTGCCCCAGCATGGTCGCCAGATCCTCCGCCGCCCAGGGCAGCGCGTGGGGGGGCAGCTTGATGAGCCACTCTCCGGGCACACCGGCGCCGTGCAGCTCCACCACCCCCGCCAGGGGCGCCGTCAGCAGAGCATTGAGCTCATGGGCCTCCTTCAGGGTCTGGATGCGAAACTCCAGCAGGATCCCGCCGGTGAAATCGAGCCCGAGGGCGAGCCCTTTTGTCGCAAGGACGGCCACGCAGGCCAGGGTCAGCAGCACGGAGGCCCACAGCCCGATATAGCGCCAGCGGGTCAGCCCCATGGCCAGGATCATTCTCAGCATTGTTCTTCCCTCGACGTCAGGTGGTACAGGCTTCCCGGCAGGAAGCGGTCGGTGCGCAGGTCATACAGACTCACGGGCGCGGCGTCATGGTGATGAAGTCGGTTCATGATCATACCCTCAGCAGCTTGGCGCGGCTGTTGCCCCACAGGGGGTTGATGATGGCGCGGGTGCCCCAGATGCCGGTCACCATGCTGGAGATGAGTCCCAGGATCAGGGTGATGGAGAAGCCTTGCAGCGGCCCGGAGCCGATGGCATAGAGCACCACGGCGCAGATGAGGGTGGTGATGTTGGCATCGAAGATGGTGCGAAACGCCGAGCGGTAACCAAAGTCGATGGCGTTGGCAAGGCTCCCCCCCTCCCGCAGCCGATCCTTGATCCGCTCAAAAATCAGCACATGGGTGTCCACCGCCATGCCCACGGTGAGCACCAGACCGGCGATCCCCGGCAGGGTCAGCACGGCCCCCGGCAATACCGCCAGCATGCCCACCTGCATCAGCAGGTTGGCGACCAGCGCCGTGATGGCGACCCAGCCGAACTTGCGATACCAGGCCATCATGAACAGCATCATGCCCGCCATGCCGAACGCCAGGGCGGTGAAGCCCGCCTCGATGTTCTGCAGACCCAGGGTCGGGCCTATGCTGCGCTCCTCCAGGATCTTCAGCGGCGCGGTGAGGGCCCCGGCCCGCAGCAGCATGGCGAGCTCCTGGGCCTCGGGCAGGCTGCCAATCCCGGTGATGCGGAACTGGTTGCCAAGGGCGGTCTGGATGGTGGCGACGTTGATCACCTCGCTTCGGGCGCGCAGCTTGCCTTCGGCGTTGGTCTTGTACTCGGTGAAGACGGTGGCCATGGGCTTGCCCACGTGCTGGCGGCTGAACTGGTTCATCTTGCTCCCCCCCAGGGTGTCGAGCACGATGTTGACCTGGGGCTGCCCCATCTCCCCCATGTTGGCGCGGGCATCGACGATGTGCTCGCCGCTCAGCACCGGCTGGCGGGCCAGCCCCACTGCCTG
>NZ_CAWMFQ010000330.1:46518-49573 GCF_963866995.1 Aeromonas sp. ZOR0002
TGGCCGCTGCGATCCGCCATGAAGAAGCGGCTGTCGGCCTTGGCTTCATAGAAGGCCAGGGACGCGGTGGCGCCGATCACCTCTTTCGCCTGCTTGGGGTTGTGCACCCCCGGCAGCTCGATGCGGATGCCGTCCTGCCCCTGACGCACCACCGAGGCCTCGACGATGCCGAGCTCGTTGATCCGCTTTTTCAGGATCGACAGGTTCTGGGTCACGGCGTTGTTCACCAGCAGGGTGCGCTCGGCGTCGCTCAGCACCAGGGTCAGAGCATTGCCGGAGCGGCTCAGTGTCCACTGATCCTGGCGGGTACCGGCACTCTCCTTGATGATGGAGAGCCAGGCCTCCTGCCCCGTCACGTCGGGCAGGGTGACGGCCACGCTCCCCTGGGCGGTGCGCATCACGCTGGCGCCGCGCAGGTTGGCCTCGCGAAAACGGGTGCGCAGGGTATCCACCAGGTTCTTGGTCTGGTTGTCGATGACGAAATCCACGTCCACCCCGATCAGCAGCTGGGAGCCACCGCGCAGGTCCAGCCCGAGCTTGATGGGATCGGCGCCGAGCCGGCTGATCCAGGCCGGGGCGTTGGAGTAGAACTCCAGGGTCAGGGCGGCGCTGTCCAGCCCCTGCTGCTCCAGCAACTGCTTGGCCAGTTGCTGCTCCCCCTGGCTGGCGAACACCAGCGCCATCCGGCCACCCTGGGCGATCTGCTTGAGGGGGTCGATGTGGTTCTCGGCCAGCAGGGTGCGCTGCGCGTCGCTCAGGCGCGACTGGCCGTGCAGACCGAGGGAGGGCTGCTCACCGAAGAAGGTGGGCAGGGAATAGAACGCGAACGTGACCAGCATCAGCAGCAACAGGGCGTACTGCCACAGGCTCATGCGGTTCAACACGGTATGACTCTTTTTTCTCATGAAATCGGCCTCTGTCAGGCGATGGCAAGGGGCGACACCGGGGTCGCGCCGTGCAAAAAAATGAAACAAGACAGCCTAGCCGTTCACTAAAAGTGAACAGCAACAGAGAGAAGATGAGGCAACAGGTGGCAAGCTGACCCCATCGGGATCAGGCGAGGAAGCTCTGGGCGAAGCGGTACTGCAGATGCCGGCGCTGCAGGCGGCGCCTGTGAATGCCGGCGAAGTGATCGCGAAAGCTCGTCCCCGGGTAGAAGAGGGCGGCATAGAACAGCAGGCCGCACAGCAGCAGCAGGATCGCCTGCTGGGACCAGCTCATCACCAGCTCGTAGACCACGCTGCCGGGCTGATGATCGCGGCTCAGGGAGTGCTCGAGGCGCAGCAGGTGATTCTGGTGGGAGCCGACGAACTTGACGATGCCATCGTCACTGCCGCTGACGCCGTGGGCCACCGGGCTTGCGTCGGCAGGTGCCGCCCCCTCCGCCAGCGAGTGGGCCTGCTGGGCCGAGGGCTGGAACGCGGGTACCTTGACCCCCTCCACCGAGAGGGTAGAGAACAACAGTGCGAGGGTGATGAGCAGGGTCATCGCCGCCAGTTTCACGTTGTCGGTCAGGTTCAAAAGTTAATTCCCACACAATAGAAAGGGCAAGCTACCACAGCCTGCCCCACAAGAACAAGGGCGGCAGGCCCGGGGCCCGCCGCCCTTGTGTTGTCTCACCGCGTCCTCAGCGGCTGCGGGTCATGCCCTCGAAGTCCTCGGCATAGTCCTTGAGCAGGGTGTAGAGGTGGGCCCGCTGGGAGAGATCCATAGAGTGGCTGAGATCGCTCAGCCACTGGATGGTGCGCTGGCGGGACTGGTCCGTGTAGCCGGTGAAGCGGCCATCCATCAGGCCGTCCCCCTGCTGGAGCAAGCGGGTCAGCTCCTGGCCGAAATCCGGACTCTGGCGCTGTTTCATCAGCCGATCAAGCTCCTTGGTCCAGGCCTCCTGAAAGTCGAGCCAGGGGGCCATCATCTCGTATTGCCACTCGGCCCACTGCGTGATGAGAGGCTCCTGGGCCGGCTTCACCTTGCCAATCCAGAACACCAGGCGCTCGTTCATCTTCTCCCGAAATCCCTTGATCATCTCGGCCTTCGACTGGGTGGCAAAATCGTGCTGACGCTCCTGCTGGCGCTTCACCCGATCGGCCATGAAGCGAGCCACCTGCTCGTCAGTCAGGGTCTTGGCGAGGCGCACCGTGCGGGGAATGGCGTTCTCCAGGGTGCGGGTCAGGCTCGCCTGGGTTCTGTCCAGATGCAGGGTCACCTGGGCCGGGCTCATGGGGCTGGCCACCGCCTTGGCCAGGGCATCGAGATCCCGGGCATAGATGGGCAGCTCATGCTGCCGGTGCCAGGCCATCAGCCCCTTCACCTCCTGGTCCAGCAGCTTCTTCTGGCTGCGGTCCAGGGAGAAGTAGTCGTCCAGTTGCCAGACGATGGCCGAGTCGAGCCAGTAGTAGATCACCCGGGTGGCGCAACCCGTCAGCAGCAAGCAGAGCAGCAGCAGGCTCCAGCTACGCGGTTGACGCCATGAGAATGTGGTCACCATGCATGCCTCCCATTCATTGAATACACGCGTCGCGCGGGCCGTTGCCGGGCATCACTCCAGGCGCTGGCGGTTGATGTCGATCAGGGCCTGATACTCGGGCCCGGGTTGCTGTTCGGCCATCAGCAGCGCCCACAGCAGGCCGATGTAATCGACCCAGGGCAGGAAGGCATCGGCCTGGAATCCCCGGGGCCCCAGCCCCGTCACTGCCCCGTCCATGGCTTCAAGATAGCAGCTCTCCAACTGGCACCGCTGCTCTTCGCTCCAGCCGTGGGTGCGCTGAATGCTGGCGGCCTCGAACCCCGGATGGCCGGCGGCGCCGTACTCCCAGTCGATGACCCAGGGCCGCGACCCCAACAAGTTAGCCGGATTGAGATCGTGATGGCAAGGGAGCCAGCAGTCGTCCGGCTCCCGGCTCGCGAGCAGGGCCCGCTCCAGGGCGGGCAGCCAGGGAGGGATATGGGTCAGACGCTGCCGATAACCGCCGCTGTGGGCCCGCACCGCCATCACCACGGTCGGCACCGGCAGGCGGTGCAGCCGCACCAGCACATCCGCCATAAGGCGGGGTTG